>DASXGD010000074.1:0-18129 GCA_036489245.1 Occallatibacter sp.
ATGCTTCTGCAGAACCTTCGTAATCGCCGCCGTCAGCGTCGTCTTGCCGTGATCGATATGCCCGATCGTCCCCACATTGCAATGAGGCTTCGAACGATCAAACTTTTCCTTCGCCATAAAAGTCCCGAATCCCTTTCGTAGCTTGTACTGCCCGTTGCATCCAGGGGCGCCGGCGGTCCGGCTCCAGCCCCAAAAAACCAAGCTTTTAGCTGTTAGCCATTAGCTCTTAGCTTTCTTCGCGCCAGAGCTGATGCCCTCAGCTCTTGCGAGATGAAGCTAATAGCTAAAAGCTAAGAGCTCGCCTTTTCATTTCCCCTGCGCCCTGCCGATGATCTCATCAGCGATCATGCGTGGCGCTTCTTCGTAGCGCGCAAACTGCATTGAGTAGGAAGCGCGGCCCTGCGTGGACGACCGGATGTCATTCACATAGCCGAACATCTCCTTGAGAGGCACGATCGCCTTGATGACCTGCGATCCCGCCGCGTGTTCCATGCCCTCGATCCTGCCCCGGCGCGAGTTAATGTCTCCAATGATGGTCCCCATGAATTCCTCGGGAACCGTGACTTCCACCGCCATCACCGGCTCCAGCAATACCGGCGAGGCCTTCCGGGCGGCTTCCTTGAACGCGATCGAACCGGCAAACTTGAAGGCCATTTCGTTCGAGTCCACTTCGTGGTAGCTGCCGTCGTACAGGGTCACCTTGACATCCACAATCGGATAGCCGGCCAGGATGCCCAGTTCCAGCGCACCCTGCACGCCCTGATCGATGGGCTTGATGTATTCCTTCGGCACCACGCCGCCCTTGATGTCGTTGATAAACTCGTAGCCCTTGCCCGGCTCATTCGGCTCAACGCGCAGCTTGCAGTGGCCATAGTTGCCCGAACCGCCGGTCTGGCGAATGTATTTGCCTTCGGCTTCCGCATGCTTGCGAATGGTCTCGCGGAACGCCACTTTAGGCTCGCCCACGTTGGCTTCGACCTTGTGCTCGCGCTTCATGCGATCGACAAGAATCTCGAGGTGCAACTCGCCCATGCCGCTGATGATGGTCTGGCCCGAATCCTCATCGGTGCGAACCTTGAACGTCGGATCCTCATCAGCCAGCCGAGCCAGTGCGATGCCCATCTTTTCCTGATCGGCCTTGGTCTTGGGCTCAATCGCCACCGAAATCACGGGCTCGGGGAACGTAATCGCTCCAAGCGCGATGGGATGATGCGGAGCGCTCAGCGTGTCGCCGGTTTTCAGATCCTTCAATCCCACGCATGCGCAGATGTCGCCGGCATAAATCTCGGTAATATCTTCGCGCTTGTTGGCGTGCATCTTGACCAGGCGCCCCACGCGCTCAGTCCTGCCCGTACGAGGATTCAGAATGGTGTCCCCGGTCTTGAGGGAACCGGAATAGATACGAATAAAGGAAAGCTTGCCGAACGGATCGTTGATGAGCTTGAACACCAGCGCAGCCAGGGGCTCACTGTCTTCCGGCTTGCGGACTTCTTTCCGCTCCGGGTGGTGCGGATTGATGCCTTCCACTGAGGGCTTATCGAGCGGGCTGGGAAGGTAGTCCACAACCGCGTCGAGCAGCGTCTGCACGCCCTTGTTCTTGAATGCGCTCCCGCAGATGACGGGGAAAACCTTGAGATCGATGGTCGCCTGGCGAATGCCGGACTTCAGCTCGGCAATCGTCGGCGTCTCACCCTCGAGGAATTTCTCGAGCAGAACGTCGTCGGTCTCGGCGATCACTTCGATCAACTGCATCCGGAAAGCTTCGGCCTTC
This sequence comes from Occallatibacter sp., assembly GCA_036489245.1. Lineage (GTDB taxonomy): Bacteria > Acidobacteriota > Terriglobia > Terriglobales > Acidobacteriaceae > Telmatobacter. The sequence continues at coordinate 1,772 of DASXGD010000074.1, forward strand.
TTCAGCAGGTTGGCCGGGATGGGCTCTTCGGAATACTTGGCCCCCATGGTCTCGTCGTGCCAGACGATGGCCTTCATTTCAATCAGGTCAATGACGCCCTTGAAATTCGATTCGGCTCCGATCGGAATCTGCAGCGCGACCGGCCGCGCGCCCAGGCGCTTGCGGATGGTATCGAGAACATACTCGAAGTCCGCGCCGTTTTTGTCCATCTTGTTGACGAAGCAGATGCGGGGAACCTTGTACTTATCGCCCTGGCGCCACACGGTCTCGGTCTGAGGCTGCACTCCGCTGACAGAGTCGAACAGCGCCACCGCGCCGTCGAGCACGCGCAGGCTACGCTCCACTTCGGCCGTAAAGTCCACGTGCCCGGGGGTATCGATAATGTTGATGCGAATGTCTTTCCACATGCAGGTGGTCGCAGCCGACGTGATCGTAATGCCGCGCTCCTGCTCCTGCTCCATGTAGTCCATGGTCGCGGTGCCTTCATGCACTTCGCCGATGCGGTGCGTGATGCCCGTGTAAAACAGGATGCGCTCTGTCGCAGTCGTCTTCCCGGCGTCGATGTGCGCCATGATGCCGATGTTCCGGCAGCGATTCAGAGGTATGGTGCGTGCCACTTGAGTTCATCCTTGCGGGCGCTTCCTGGCCCGCGGTTAATCCAAGCTTCTAGCCGCTAGCTTCTAGCCTCTAGCTTTTCCGTTTCGGGACCACCCGAAGCAGGCTTCAATTCCAGCTGCGCCGCCAAAAGCTAATAGCTAGAAGCTAGAAGCTAGCGGCTGAATCGCTACCAGCGGTAGTGCGCGAAGGCCTTGTTGGCCTCGGCCATGCGGTGCACGTCTTCCTTCTTCTTCATCGCTGCGCCGCGGCCGTTGGCTGCATCGAGCAGTTCGTTCGAGAGCTTGTCGATCATGCCCTTTTCACCGCGGTTGCGGCCGTAGGTGATCAGCCAGCGGATTGCAAGCGACGTACGCCGGTCCGGGTTGACTTCGATCGGCACCTGGTAGTTCGCGCCGCCCACGCGGCGGGTCTTTACTTCAAGAAGCGGCTTGCAGTTCTCGACCGCCTTCTTGAACAGCTTGATGGCTTCTTCGCCGCCGCCCTTCTCCTCCAGGTTCTTCATGGCCTGGTAGAAAATGCCCTGCGCGGTTGATTTCTTGCCGCCCCACATCATGGAATTCACAAACTTCGTGACCAGGGTCGACCCGTAGACCGGATCTCCGGCCACTTCCCGCTTCGCAACGTGCCCTTTTCTCGGCATAATCCCTCAAAAACCAGCTATTCGCTGTTAGCCCTCAGCCTTTAGCTTCTTTCCTCTGAAGCCACCAGCATCGGTCACCCGCGCAACGAGCTAATAGCTAAAAGCTAATAGCTACAAAGCTCGGTTTTACTTCTTGCCCTTGGCAGGCGCCGCACCGCCCTTGGCGCGCTTGGCTCCGTACTTAGACCGGCTCTGCTTGCGGTTGGCCACGCCCACGGAATCGAGCGTTCCACGCACTACGTGATAGCGAACACCGGGCAGGTCCTTCACACGGCCGCCGCGAATGAGCACGATCGAGTGCTCCTGCAGGTTGTGGCCGATGCCCGGAATATAAGTCGTGACTTCAATGCCGTTGGTCAACCGCACGCGGGCCACCTTGCGCAGCGCCGAGTTCGGCTTCTTGGGCGTTTGGGTGTACACGCGGGTGCAGACACCGCGCCGCTGGGGCGAGGCCTGCAGCGCCGGCGACGCCGTCTTGTAGCGGGGGGCCGTGCGCCCCTTGCGGACAAGCTGATTAAAAGTAGGCAAACCAAAACTCCTTACATGAAACCCTGAACCCGCTTATTCCCACAGCCGCGCGCGCCCCGGGCCGCCCTCGTCTTGAACGGCATTTTAAGCCGGGCAAAACGCACAGAAGCCCATCTGCTTCGCGTCTGTTACTCTTCCCATCTCAGACGAGAACCGGGACGGTGGTCGCACGTTTCCACCCTGGCGCTCTGGGGGGAAAGCCAACTCCGTTTCGCGGTTCCGGCTCGCATAGCCCTCCCTGGTAGAGAACGCGCGAGCGCCGTAGCGATATCTGCGATCTGGCCGCCCTTCCAGGCTCTCAGCCCGGTTCGCTTGCAGCGTGCCTTCTCGCTTGTCCCTGCCCTCCGCAAGAGGAGAGCTGACCGGGAACATGTCTGGCCGGTTCGAACCTCACCTGGCCCCGGACTACCCGGCCGATCTTTCCCGGCCTGAGCCGCCCGTGCACGTCCTCTCACCGTAAGGACGCACGGAGAGAGACGTTCTTGCGAACCTTCTAACAATAACAAGAAACCGGAAAGGGGTCAACGATTTGCCCCCCGCGGAGCGAGATTTTAATCGCGCCTCGCGCCGAAATTTCCAGCTGCCTGGCTTCGAGCGGCCAGCCTGGACCGCAAAGCATCCAGGCGAAACTGCCGGTCGGAAGAGCCACCGGTAGCTAGTGCACGTCGTGTACCTTCCAGCTGCCCCCGTCCAGGGCGAAATCGACGGTACGCCTCGAACTCAGCACGTTGCCGGGATTGTGCGCAATCTGCTGAAGCGGGTCCGGCACCCCCGTAAAGTCTGCATCTTCAGTTAATTTGGCGCTCTTGGCGGTATCGACGCCGGGCACGATATCATCCTGCGGATCGCTAACTTCCTTGACCTTGGGATGGTACGTCTGCACGGTGGTGACATAGAAATGCCCCTTGCCCAGATCGTCGGGCCGCCATTGAATCGTCGTCCCGCCCCCGTTGAGCGTCAACACCTTCTTGCCGTCGTCGGTCAGATCGTAGTCAGCCCACTTTTTGTTGGGGTAAACCTTGGTCAGCTTCCAGTACTTCGCGTCGAAACCCTGCTTCAACCCAATCTCGTTCACGTTGATAATGAAGTTCGTCGGAGGTTGCTGATCGAGGTACGACTGGACGAGCTTTTGCGCATCGGCCGCCGAAAGATCTGGCGTCGACTTACATCCCGCGATCCACCATCCGGCGCCCATCAACAGCAAGGCGCCCAAAACCTCGAATTTCAATGCTCTTTTCACACGTCCTCCTGTCAGATCCCATGTTGAAAAGATCAAACTTGATCGACCCGCCATTTTTCACCTCACTTTCCGCGATGTCAATGAGAATAAAAGTGATCGTGGACACACATGCAAGTTTTTTCCTCACCGGCATGACAAAATCGTGACAATTACCGAGTCCCCGCGGCTGAATTTTGCACTCCATCCTCACATGGCGGCCGCTTGGTGCGCCTCTGGCCCCGTGGCAATCCGGCTTAGCAGCAGGCCCAGGAAACCCCGCTCGTCCGATCGCAGGCAGACCTCGGCGTTCGGAGATCCGTCCACGGGCCGGGTCATTCCCTTGTCGTCCACCTCGATCCGCAAAGGCTTGGCCGGGCAGAGTTCGGGACGAATTGCATACGTAACCGCGACCGGGTCAAACAGAGTGGGATCGGGCGCGTGGTTATCTGTATGCGCCGCCCACTGGTGGTAGAGAATGGTTAACTGGTCGGTCAACGGCGAGCCAAAAGAGAATATCTGTTCCCGGTCTTTCGCCTCCAGATGCACCTGGGTTGAGTCCAGCGGCATCATGAAAATCGGCACGCCCGACGCAAACAGAGCCTTCGCTGCCGCCGGATCGCGGTCGATGTTCCATTCCGGTTCGGGGGCCCGATGTTCATCTCCGTATCCCCGGTAAATGCTCCCGCCCATCAAGACCACGCGCTTGACTTTGCGGAAGGTGCCGGCATCGCGTTGAATGGCTGTGGCCAGGTTCGTCTCCGGGCCGATGGCGATTACCGTGATTTCCCCCGGATGGGCGCGGATCTGGTCGAGAAGAAAGGCGACGCCGTCCGGATGCTTGTGATCCGGTTCCCGCAGCGCGTAGGCGGCCTGGGTGAATACATTCGGGTGCGGCGTGGCCACCCCGGCCGCAACCGGAATATCGCGGCGACCGACGGCGGCCAGATACCGATCCACCAGCCTGGCCCTCAATTCCGTGTCTCCATAGGCAGTCGTAACCCCCACGATCTGCAACTCAGGACTGCGCAGCACCAGGGCCAGGGCAAACGCATCGTCAATGTCGTCGCCGATATCGGTGTCGATGATCGCCAATTGGGCACCCGAGCCAGGCGGGTCTGCACCAGCTTTCCCCACGGCGCCGCGCATCCCTCCGATGAGCACCAGCAGGAAAGAAGTCAGAACCGGAATAAGCCGGCGAGTTTTCATCCCAGTACTGTAACCGGTCCGCCCCCGGTAACGCTCGAAGCGCATCGCGGCACGCTCACGCTTCTAATTCCGTCTTTTCCAGCCGGTCGATGATCCTGTCCGCGTCATAGACGCAGCCGCCCCACACCCCGCCGCTGGCCTGCACCAGCGCGGCCCAGAGACGGGTGTCGTCCGGCAACTGCGGGTGCGGTCGCAAATCGGGCCGCGGACCTCGCAGTGCGAGGCGCCGCGCGCCCTCTTCCGCGCCAAAGAGGCCCTCCTCGTCTCCAACGAGGTCAACTGACCCGGTCAGCTTTTCGCGATCGATCACGATCTCGATCATGTCTCCTTCGCGCACCTTCCCGGCCGGCCCGCCTGCCAGCGCCTCCGGGGATATGTGCCCGATGCAGGCCCCGGTTGAAACCCCGCTGAAACGCGCATCCGTCAGCACCGCGACATGCTTGCAGTGTGGCAGCATTTTCAGGGCCGAGGTGACCTGGTATGTCTCCTGCATCCCCGCGCCCTTGGGCCCGCCGCAGATCAGCACGACGACGTCTCCATGGGCGACCTCACCCGCCTTGATGGCCCGGATCGCAGCTTCTTCGGTGACAAAGACGCGCGCCGGCCCGCGATGGCGAAACACATTGTTCTCGTCGATCAGCGACGGATCGATGGCCGTGCTCTTGATCACGGAGCCTTCGGGCGCCAAGTTTCCCACGGGAAAGCAGGTGGTCGACGTCAGTCCGCGCGACCGCGCCCGGTTCCGGCTCATGATCACCTCGTCCGGGTCGATGCCGTCCTGGTCTTGCAGACGGCGGCGCAACTCCAGCCGCCTGTGGCTGTCCGACCACCAGTCGAGACTCGCGGCCAGGGTCTCGCCCGTAACCGTCCTGACAGTGGTATCGAGAAGTCCCGCTGAGCGCAGCTCCAGCATCACTTCGGGCACGCCGCCGGCAAGAAACACCTGTACCGTCGCGAAGCCGCGCGGCCCGTTGGGCAGCGCGTCCACCAGGCGCGGAACCTGGCGGTTGACTTCCGCCCACTCTTCGACCGTGGGTCTTCGCAGTCCGGCTGAAAACGCAATCGCGGGCAGATGAAGCAACAGGTTGGTCGATCCGCCGAAGGCTGCGTGCAGCACCATGGCATTGCGAATCGACGCCGCCGTCACCACATCCCTAACTCCCATCTTCGACTGGTGCATGCGCAGGAGCGCCCGCGCCGAACGACGCGCTGCATCCAGCCAGATGGGGTGGCCCGACGGGGCCAGCGCCGTGTGGGGGAGCGAAAGACCCAGGGCCTCGCCCACCACCTGCGCGGTGGCCGCGGTCCCGAGAAACTGGCATCCGCCGCCGGGGCTGGCGCAAGCGCGGCAGCCCATGTCGGCGGCATACTCCAGCGTGATCTGCTGCTGCGCAAAGCGCGCCCCGATGGTCTGCACCTTGCCCGCGTCCTCGCCTTCGTCAGGCAGCAGGGTGACGCCGCCGGGAATCAGAATCGCCGGCAGCGCTCGCGCCGATGCCAGCGCCATCATCATGGCCGGCAGGCCCTTGTCGCACGTGGCCACACCCAGCACCCCTTTGCCTGTCGGAAGGGACCGCATGAGGCGGCGCAGGACCATGGCGGCATCGTTGCGGTATGGCAGCGAATCCATCATGCCCGGAGTGCCCTGGGTGCGCCCGTCGCAGGGGTCGGTGCACGCCCCCGCAAAAGGTATGGCGCGGAGAGCCTTCAGCTCGCGCGCTGCCTCAGCGACCAGCAGGCCGACTTCGTAGTGCCCGGTGTGAAAACCAAGAGCAATGGGGAGCCCGTCTTCGCCGCGCAGGCCGCCATGCGTACTGAGAATCAGGAATTCAGGATCTAAAAGGCGGGAAGCCTCCCAGCCCATGCCCGCGCTCTGCGTCAGGCCAAACAAATTCCCCGAAGGCTGATTGAGCAGCATCTCCGCAGTGATCGGTAACTGCCCCGCTGGACCCGGCGCATGAGTCGCGACGCACAGGATATCCTGGCCGGGAAATTCCAGAACTGACTCGAGCGTGATGGAAGCCTTAGCAGTTCCGTCCATCGCTCCAGTATAGGAGCGGCTTGTGGCAGATCGCAGATGGTGCAGCCGCGGTGGTCTTCATTTTTCGACCGGCGGCTCAGGCTCCGGCCCGAGCAGTGTGAGTTCAAACCCGTGAGGTTTGGGAACCGCCGTTTCGTAAATCGAATCCTCCAGCGAATTCTCGAACGCCTGTATCTTGTCTGTCCCACCCGACTGCGCTCCGGTATCGGCGTTGCGCACCCGCATACGCAGATGAATGTAATGCGCTTCGTCCCGATCGCGCACCAGCCAGCTCACGCGCTGGGCCTGTTGCCGCATCGGCGTCTGGTAATCGGCTAGATTGATTCCGTTCGCCAGCCCCGTGGCGGAGAACGTTCCAATCACATCTTTGTCGATCGTCAGCTTGTACTGGCCTGCTTCGAGCCCGGTCACCCGCAGCGGTTCCTGATTGAGCGACTGCTGGATATCCGTGAGTTTCAGCAACAAGGCCTGGGTCGCGTTGCTGGCGAGCAAGGGAAGCGGCAGCCCATTCTCGGCTTCGGTCCAGCGCAAGGTACCCTTCGCCTTCGCGACCGGCTCGACTATAGCATTCTGCGCATCGATCACCTTGCCGGCGGCCCCGTCGATCGTGACGGATGAGACCAGCGCCGGCGCATTCCATCCCTTAAGGAGTGCCTCCGCCATGATCCAGTGGGCAATCGGATCTGGATGCACACGATCGGGGAGGAGAAGTTTCGCTATCTGGGGATCCATCGTCTGTGCTTTCTCGATGGCCGCGACGACAGGTGGGTTCAGATTCGTGAAGGCAGCGCCGTACTTCTGCGCCAGATCTTTATCGAGATCGGCAAAATGCAGCATCACCGCGTTGTATCCGCCGGGAAACGTGAACGGCGCAGTAACGTCGTCATAAGGCGACGGCCCCAGGAGCGTGATCCGCGCTCCCGGCGCATGCTCGTGAATGGACTCGATCAAGTGCTCGTAGCCCTTGACGTAGGTGTTCTCGATGTCCGGAGTGGTGGCGCGGTAGCTGCCATCATTCATCCCCAGCATGACTGTCACGACCGTTGGCTTTTCTGAAAACACATCGCGCTCGAGCCGCTGATCGATGGGCCCACCGCCTCCTCCGGTCACGCGGTCGCCCCCTACACCCGCGCCAAAGAAATGAATCCGCAGATGGGGAAAGCGCGTGGCAGTGTATAGCTCCACGAACTGGTTGTAGAGATTCTGTTCGGTGATGCTGTCGCCGTAAAAGACAACGGTATCTCCACCCTTCAGATAAAAGCCCTGCCCGGCGCCGAGCGGCGCCGTGGCAACAGCTACAAGCGAGTCCGCGCAGCCGTAGTAGAGGAACCACTGGCTGTGGAAGTACACCAGCCCCTCCGCAAACGTCGTCCCGGCCGCATACTGTCCTGTCTTTTCGTAGGGCAGCTCGGGTTTAAGCACGGGCGAGTCGGTCTGCTCCAGCAGGTGCTTCGGGTCTTTGGCATCGAACAGCGCTTCCCCCGCCGCATACGCGTGCGGCCCTATCGCCGGATCTCCTCCGCTCTCCGCATTGGTGCCGTTGTAAAGCACCACGATGCCTCCGTCGGTCAACACCGGCGGTGGACCGGTCTCGGGAAACGTGCTGTCGAAATGGCCTGCGCGCGGGCGCAGCAGTTCCACCGGCGCGCCGCTCGCATCTTCGACCGGGGTCCAGTGGATCAGGTCATCCGAAGTCGCGATGTGGATGGCGCCCTCGCCCCAGTACATCCAGTACTTACCGTCGATCTTCGCCGCAATCAGGCGGTCTTTATCCTTGTCCAGCCGCGTCACGATGCCGGCTGACTTGTATTTGAGGTGCGCATACTTGCCCCCCGCCGCAGTGAAGAAGGCCGGCCCGTGCTTGGTCCAGTGGGTCAGGTCGCTTGAGGTCGCAACCCCCACCGAGTAGGTCTTGCGATTCCACTGCGTGTAGGTCAGCACATAGGTGCCGTCGTCGCCCTCGATGATCCGCGGGTCCTCGACGCCACCGGGCCATTCGCGCGCCTTTTGGCTGTCGGGCGCGGGAAAAAAAACAGGGTCGGACCGGCGCGTGAAGTGAATGCCGTCCTCGCTCTCGGCCAGGCCCAACCGGGAAGTGTGCATGCCGATCTGCATGGTGCCGGAGTCGTCCTCGGCGCGATAGAGCACATAAATCCTGCCTTCACGCACGATGGCTGCCGGGTTAAAGGTGTGCAGCGCTTCCCATTTCACCGGTGCCTTGCGGATGGGATCGGTGAAGGTGGACGCGGGGTCGGGCGTGATCACCGGATTCCCGCTCGCTGGCCGCGTGAACGGCGCGATCACCCAGGACTGCGCCTGCACCCCGGCGGGGCCCACCAGCGCCGCCAGCATCATCCAACCGAATTTATGCATCATTGGCTGTTGTGTCCTTCCTCGATGGGGCTTGTCCGCGCATAGAAGCTTAGCCCTGCATCCCCTTGTTTCAGCAACCGGGCGCGATGGAGTTGGCCGTAGCGGTCTTCGAGCACATCCTTGCGGCGGTGCTCGGCAATCACGAGCGCGCTGCCGGTCAGGACTCCGGTCAATGGGCCGCCCAGCAACTCGAGGGTGGCCGCGTACTCGCTTGCGGCGTCATAAGGCGGGTCGAGAAACACGACGTCGAAACGCGGGCCGCCTTCGGCGTTGCGCAGATATCCGCCCACACTCCGGACCACGATCTGATACCCGTCTGTCAATCCCAATCCAGCCAGATTCGCCCGCAGAACCTTGATCGCCGCTGGGGCTCGTTCGACAAACACGACTGTTGCCGCTCCCCTGCTGAGCGCCTCGACGCCCACCGCGCCCGATCCAGCGTACAAATCAAGAAATGCCGCTCCTTGAATGCGGGGAGCCAGCACATTGAACAGGGTTTCGCGCAACCGGTCGCTGGTGGGCCGGGTTGCCAGCCCCGCGGGAGCCTGCAGGGTGCGGGAACGAAATGACCCGGCGATGACGCGCATGGGCAAGGAAGGTGAGCCGCCTCAGACAGCATAGTTCACCTGATTCCGGCGTTAGCCTCTACAATTATTGGTATGCGTGGATGGTCAGTCCCAATGGGCCGATGGATGGGTGTGGAATTGCGCGTGCACACCTTCTTCCTGTTGCTGGCCGTCGTGTGCCTCGGCCTCGGCGCATCCGATGGCATCATGCGCGGGCTGGGCCTGTTCCTGGTGCTGGTCGTGGCAATCGTGGTCCGCGAGATTGTTCGCCTCCTGGTGGCGGCATGGCTCGGCTTGAAGCTTCGCGCCATTTTGCTGCTGCCGATCGGGGGCCTGTTCGCCTATGCCAATCCGGAAAGCCAGGAGAACGCAAACCGCGGAGGGGGACAGTTTGCTCTGGCATTCGCCGGTCCGCTGGCCAACGGAGCCATGGCGCTCATCCTGGCGGCGACTTTCCTCGGCGCAAGCGGCAGCGTTAACCTGATCAGCCAGCCCTGGATCTCATCGGCCTACCTGCTGCGCAGTATGGTTTGGATGCCGGCTGGCCTTGCCGTCCTGCACCTGCTGCCCGCCTATCCACTTGATTTCGGCCGGCTGCTCCGCGGCAGCTTCGCCCGCAAACACGGGTTCGCTCCGGCTGGCCGGGCCGCAACGGGCATTGGCCAGTTGCTGGCGCTGGCGGCCATGATCGGCGGCATGCTGCTGCACAGTCCATGGCTGATCATTGCCGGGTTCTTCATCATGATCGGCGCGCAAATTGAAGACCAGGGCGTGTTCTTCCAGTCCGTAGTGGACACGGTTCGCATGCACGAAGTCATGCTCACCGACTTCGCGACCCTCTCGCCCTCCGATACGCTGGCCGACGCGCTAGCCCGCTGTGTTCACTCTCTTCAGGAGGACTTTCCTGTGGTGCGCGGACCGCAGTTGGTGGGCATTGTTTCGCGGCAGCGCATAGTCGACGCACTGCGCGCGGACGGAAATGGCTATGTGCAATCGGTGATGTCGCGGGCCTTCCAGGTGGCGAGGCCCGAAGACACACTCGGCACCACCATCCGCCGCATCACAGCCGGCCGCGGCCTTTCCCTGATTCCCGTGACCGAAAGCGGTCGCGTCGTCGGCATTGTGAGCGTGCAGAACCTCATGAGTTCCATGACCTTGCTGGCCGAGCAGAGACGGCTGCAGCGGGAAGACGCAGCAGAGTAGCTTAAGCAAAAGCCAGCTTCATCCCCCTCGATTGCGGCTCGTATCATCGAGACGTGGAAATACCAGAGCATTTCGCGCCTCTCGCACCCGGCCTGTATCTTGTCGCCACACCCATTGGCAACCTGGGTGATATCACCCTGCGCGCGCTGGACGTGCTGAAGCGGGTTGACCGCATCGCCTGCGAAGATACCCGCCAGACCCAAAAGCTGCTCAACTATTTCCAGATCTCGACGCCCACCGAGAGCTGTCACGAGCACAACGAGCATGAGCGCGCAGCGCCCCTGGTTCGAGCGCTCCAGGAAGGCGCACGCATCGCCCTTGTCAGCGACGCCGGCATGCCCGGCATCAGCGATCCGGGGAGCTGGCTTACGGCGGCGGCGATTGCCGGCGGCGTACCGGTTTTTCCCATTCCCGGCGCCAACGCCGCCCTCAGCGCCTTGATCGCCTCCGGCCTGCCTACCGGTGAATTTCACTTCCTCGGCTTCCTGCCCGAGAAAGCCGGCGCCCGGCGAACTCGCCTTGAAACGCTGGCCGCGGCGGGAAACGACGCCGGCACCCTGGTGTTCTACGAAGCCCCGCATCGGATCCTCGGCACCTTGGCTGATCTCGAGTCGATTTTTGGGGCCGAGCTGCGCGTCGCTGTGGCCCGCGAACTCACCAAGCTTCACGAAGAGTTCCTGCGCGGCACAGTGGCGGAGGTGCGGCAGACACTCGCCTCCCGCGACTCCGTTCGAGGCGAAATCACGCTCCTGGTGCAGGCGCCGGCCGAACGCTCCGGCCAGGGCGGCGCGAGCGGCTCAAAAGAAAAGATCGCGGACCGAGTGGCGCGGATCGCCGCGGAAGCCGGCGTCGATGAGAAGGAATCCCTGAAGCGCCTAGCGCGGGAACTGGGACAATCGAAGAGCGAACTGTATCGCGAACTGCAACGTGAGCGGGCGCGGATGCGGGCGCGGTAAGATCCTCCCCGTCGTCGGTGTGGCTAATCGCTGCGGCGATTCAGGCCGGACTGGCTTCGTTGCACGCCGAGTTCGCCCGGCCGTGGTGCTGTATGACCTCGATCTCATCCATCAGGGCGGCGAGTTGATCGCGCTTACGCGGGCTCAGGTCGAGAAAACGAACGCCGACCGTGAACTTGTCGTGAATGGACTGGACCACTCCGCCGAGCCGGAAGGGCAAACCATCAAGCTTGAACTCGGTTTCGACTCTACGGTAGATTCCCACCGGAAATCTTTCATCAGTGCGAATCCGGCATCCGCTCATGCTGAGGTCGACGATGCGCCCGGAGATCTCCGCGCGGACATCGATAAACAGGACGGTCGCCTGCGTGTCAATTGAATGACGCGGCTTCTCGCGCCGATCCCGCCTGGATTTGGAGGCGTTTGGAGAGACCTGCGGGTTGGTCTCCGGGACATCCGCATGACCAGACTTGTCCGGCACGGCCGGCTGGGATTCATTGTGCGTCGCGGTCAGGTCGGGCTGGGAGCGCGGCGGGAACGGACTTGCGCCCGCCTCTCTGCTTTCTTCGGCCGTTTTCGCGGCGTCACTCACGGACTTGGCTTGCTGTTCTGCTTCGAGCTCGGCCAGAAGTTCCAACAGGTCTTTTCGGCGGCGTTCCGCCAGGGAAGAAAACTGGATACCCGCCGTTTTCCCGTTGTCGATCCACTGCAGGATTCCGCCCAGGCGGAAGGCGATGCCGTTGAGCCTGAACATGATCTCGATGCCAGCCGGGGTGGGAATGGCATCGTGCCGGTCGATCCCCATCCGGCACCCCTCGAGGCTGATTTCCGACAGGCGCCCGGGAAGAGTCGCGCCCCTGCTTACGATAAACAGGTTTGCGGCTTCATCGACGGCATAACGCGGCAGGGACCGGCGATCGGAGGGCGCAGACGTCTCTTCCATTCCAGAACCTCTCTATCCTTTTCGGAAATTCTGGGGGTTTTCTTTAGTTCCTGCCGAGTCGCCGGTCGAGGACGTCCGGGGTGGCTCTCAATGTCCGTCGGACAACTCCCATGGACGGGCGGGTGCGGCCTGCGAAACTTCCCGGCCCCGCAGCCGGTCGTACTGATACAACTCGCTGGTAGTACCCAGCGACTCGTTGTACAACCCCATGGCCCCAGTAACCTGGTTCAACTCCTCGGTGAACTGGTGAATGGTCTGCAATTGGGCGGCCGTGGCCGGCAGTTCGTATTGGGAGGTCTTAATGAACTTCTGGTAGCCGCGATCGAGCAGCCGGGCTATCTCGCCGCGCACCAGGATCCCCGGCGTTACTGCCATTCCCGTTGCGCCGTTTTCGACGTGCTGGTTGCCCTTGCCCGGCACCAGGACCGCAGCCGCGCCACCCTTGGATACCATCACGCCGTCCGCGACTCCCGGAAAGGGCTTTATCTCGAAGGAGTGAGCGCGCAGGGCGTCGAGAATCTGTTCGAAGCTCAGAGTACCGGATTTTCGGGCCATCGATCGAATCCAATCTGCGAGGATGGAAGAAGCGGGGCGCAGGCTCGCATTCCCAATCTCGCATAGTTGAGCGTCCTCGGCAATTTCCATGTCTACGACCGCAGCGCAAATCCGCCTCGGTTCAACCCTGCCCGAACGCATCGGGAACACGCCCTTGATCCGATTGGACCAGGCCATCGTCGGGTTCGAAGGAGTGACTCTGCTGGCCAAGGCAGAGTGGGCCAATCCCGGCGGCAGCGTTAAGGACCGTGCCGCAGCGTCCATGGTTCGCGATGCCCAGGCGCGCGGGCTTCTCACTCCCGGCAAGACCCTGCTCGACGCGACCAGCGGGAATACCGGCATCGCCTTCGCCATGCTGGGAGGGGCGCTGGGGTTCCCAGTGCACCTGGCCATGCCCACCAGCGTCTCCCCGGAGCGCAAGCGCATCCTGCGCGCCTACGGCGCCGTGGTGGACTGGACCGAACCCGGCCAGGGCTCCGACGGAGCGATCCGCAGGGCCCGCGAACTGGCCGGCAACGACCCGGCGCGCTTCTACTACGCCGACCAATACTCGAACGACGCCAACTGGCTGGCGCATTACCATACCACCGGCCCAGAGATCTGGCGGCAGACGGGCGGCCAGGTGACCCACTTTGTCGCCGGCCTAGGCACCAGCGGCACATTCATGGGGACGACACGGCATCTCAAAGAACGGAATCCTGCCCTCCAGGCCATCAGCTTCCAGCCCGACTCGCCGTTTCACGGGCTGGAGGGGATGAAGCATATGGGCTCGGCCATCGTTCCCGCGATCTACAATCCACACCTCGCCGACCGCGACCTGGCCGTCGAAACCGAGGCCGCGTACGCCATGGCGAAGAAGCTGGCCCGCGACGAGGGCTTGATGGTCGGCATCTCGGCCGCAGCGGCGGTGGTGGCCAGCCTGGCCATCGCCCGGGAAGAGGCCGCCGCCGGCCGCCAGGCCGTCATCGTCACCGTTCTGCCCGATTCGGCTGACAAGTACCTGAGTGAGCGATTCTGGGATGAGGATGGATGGGCGTACTCCATTTAGAAAACAGCTATTAGCTCTTAGCTACCAACCGATGGGGCAAAGCATGAGCGAGTTGCATTTTCCCAAAGCGGTGTATGACGCAATTCGGGCTCACGGCGAGGAGACTTACCCCCACGAGTGCTGCGGCGTGCTGCTGGGGCGCTCCACAGCGGAAGGCTGGTCGGTGGCGGCGGCAGTTCGGGCGGGCAACACACGCACCGACTCGGCGCATAACCGCTACCAGATCGCTCCCGGTGAACTGGTGAAGATTCAGCGGGAAGCTCATCGGCAGGGTCTCGACATCGCCGGCTTTTATCATTCCCACCCCGACCACCCGGCGCAATGGTCGGCCACCGATTTTGCCGAGGCGCACTGGATCGGCTGTGCCTACGTCATCACCGAGGTTGCCAACGGCAGCGCTCGAACGACCAATTCGTTTCTTCTCTCCGGCACGACGGAGGAAGACAAACGCTTCGAGGTGGAGACGATCACCGTTTCCGAGTAAGATATCCAATTTTGTTATACTTAGCCGGATCAGAGGCGAAATAAGGAGCGAATGGCTGGAGAAGGCCCGAATTGACTAAATGTAACAAAATTTGCTGTTTCAGGAGACGATTCTACGCGTAACGCTTTTAGATTCAGCGTCAGTTTTAAATAGAGCAAAAGGGAAAGGAATCTACATAGGGGGTAGGGGTGCCTCTCCCGGGGGTACGGACCGGGGACATGGCTGACATTTTGAACCGGGGACATTCCTGACACTGCAACCGGGGGGGGGCATGAGGACGTACAACGTCCTCATGCCCTGGAAAACGAGCAGTGAGATGGATGAGAAGGTGGGGTACAGGCCGGGACAGAGAATCCCGGAACCGTGCCGCTCATTCTTTCTGCTGCCATCGTCCTCATTGTCCCTCCGCGGGGGCTTATTTCTGCAAGCAGGGTGACTTCCGGCTCGCGGCAGCAATTGTTCCGAAACATTCAAACATCCGGCTATGCTTGCTCGCACTTGCCGGAGATCGATATCGCAGCCGGGACGAGGCGAGAAAATCTGCGCTATCACGCCAACGAAAATCCTTTACACCTGCCGGGGACACGCTTACCATGTGCGCTGTCTTGGAGACACGCGTTCGCCCCAGGTCTCTACTCTCTCATCGCCTTCGATTCGCATGTGATCTCCGAGCACGCCAAGGAGGTTCACCCATGAACAGAATCAGCCCCATCCTGTTGGGGATGTCCCTCGCTCTCGCCGGCGGTTTCGTGGCGACCGCGCAAGATGCAACACCCACCCCTCCCAAAGTCATCCAGATCACCCGGGAATGGATTAAGCCCGGAAGGGCAGGGATGGCGCACGACCAATCGGAAGCCGCATTTGTGGCGGCCTTGACCCGTGGAAAGGTGCAGGGGCACTATGTAGCCCTCAACTCTATGTCAGGCAAATCGCGGGCCCTGTACATCACGCGTTATCCCTCGTTTGAGGCGTGGGAAAAGGACAACAAGGCGGTCGATAAGAACGCCGAGCTCTCCTCGGAACTCGACCGCGCCGAAGCCGCTGATGGCGAGCTGCTGGATGGGTTGGACCAGGCAGTCGCCACATACAACGAAGAATTGAGCTACCACCCGCGTCCCGATCTTTCCCATGCGCGCTACTACGAAATCACCGTCTTCCACGTGCGGCCAGGCCACACCAAAGAGTGGTACGAAGTCTCCAAGATGTACAGGGATGTTTGTGACAAGGCCGGGTTGAAGGCACATTGGGGCATGTATGAAGTTGCCTACGGCCTCGAAGGCGGCACGTTCATCGCTTTGACCCACCGCGAATCCATGGCCGAGATCGACGAGAGCTTCGCCGACAGCAAGAAGTTCATGGAGGCTGTTGGCGGCCCGGAAGGTATGAGCAAACTCGACGCACTCTATGGGCAGGCCGTGGATTCGTCGCACAGTGAGTTGTTCTCGATCAACCCCAAGCAGAGCTACGCGGAGGAAGCCTGGATCAAGGCCGATCCGGACTTCTGGAAGCCGAATGCCAAGACCCCTCAAGCGGCCGCTGCCAAGCCTGCCGCTCAAGCTGACGCTGCATCTAAGCCGGCATCCCGCTGACCGCTATCGAAGTTCTCAGGCTCAACCATCAGACGAGCGGCTTCGCCCATGTCGGGGCCGCTCGTCTCATGCTGCGGGACGGGGTTTCCCGATCCGATCAGCCGGCTCCTATCATCTAACGTGTGCCGGTGACAGGTGCCGGGAGAGACCATGACAATATTCATCCCCACACCCTTGCGTTCGTACGTGGACGGGCGGGACGCAGTCGAGGTAGACGGCTCGACCGTCACCGAAGCCCTCAGCGAGCTCACCGAGAGCCACCCCGAATTGCGGAAGCACCTGTTCACCAGCGAGGGAAAGTTGCGCGCCTTTGTTAACCTGTATCTGAACGACGAAGATGTGCGCTATCTCCCGGCCAAAGAAGCTACGGCCGTAAGTGCCGGCGACAC
>DASXGD010000086.1:0-9099 GCA_036489245.1 Occallatibacter sp.
AATGGCCGAGTTGAACGCCGCCGCCGCCAGCCTGCAGGCGACGAAAACCACCACCATCACGGCGGACCAGCTGGCTGACCTGCAAAACAAGATCGGCGACCTGCAAGGCAAGCTGGGAGAATTGCAGGGAGAGGTCGGAAGGAAGCAAGGAGAACTGGGCCGGGAACAAGGCCGGCTCGGGGAACAACAGGGCAGATTGGGCACCGAACAAGGCCGGCTCGGTGCCGAGCAGGGGCGCCTGGCACGCGACGCGGACGTCAAGATAAAGTCGCTCATCGACGAAAGCCTGAAACAGGGCAAAGCCAAGCCGGTGCAATAGCCCCGCAGCATCTGGAACGGTTCATGGTGGTCGAAGCGGGCCGGAGATTCTCCGGCTCGTTTCGTTTTTGGGTGGCCCTCGCGACCTCGGGGATGACGATCGAGCGGTTGCACTCAGCTTTCACGCTCCCGACTGCCTGCTTTCAAGTTTCAGACTGCGTGTGTACGATAGCCGGTGTTCCTGTTTTCAATTCGACTGAGGAGAACAGACCGATGCCGGTTCCGCAGCAGATCGCCAATGCCGCCATTTCTTTTCGACAAAACAAGAGCCTCCTCGACAAGAGTTGCAAAGACCTCTCCGCCGAGGAGTGGCTCAGGAGTCCCAGCGAGAAATCCAATCATGTTCTGTGGATTGCGGGACACGTTGTGTGGGCGCGAGCTGCCGTACTGAAATTTCTGGGCGCGCCGGAGTGGTCGCGGCCCTGGCTGAAACAGTTTGCGCGCGGGAACAAGCGGGATGACACAAGCCAGTACCCTACTCCGGAGGAAGTGCTGAGCGCCTTCGAGGATCTGACGCGACACGTGACCGAGGGACTCGAAAACGCGTCAGAAGCGGCGCTGCAATCGCCGGCTCCGCCGAATTCGCCGCCGGGCGATGGTACCACGGGGGGAGTCGTCAATTTTCTCGCGTTCCACGAAACCTATCACGTCGGCCAGTTGGCGTATTTGCGCTGCTGGCTCGGACACGGGGGACCGCAGGGGTAAGCGCTCGACGGCCACTTAGCGGCGCAGCAGGTTTTTGGCAAGAAAGAACACGTTGGCGGGACGCTCGGCAAGCCGGCGCATGAAATAGGGATACCACTCGCGCCCGAAGGGAATATAGACGCGGACGTTGTATCCGTCGTTCATCAGCTGGCGCTGCAGATCCCGGCGCACCCCAAAAAGCATCTGGAACTCATACCGGCTGGAGTCGATATTGTGCTGCCGGGCAAACTCCCGCGCCGCCGCAATCATCTCTTCGTGGTGCGTGGCCAGCCCGTGATAAATGGGGCTGTCGAGCAGCATGCAGGTCAGGCGGATGTAGTTGGAATCCACGTCCGCTTTTCTGGGAAACGCGACTTCGTGCGGTTCCTTGTATGCGCCTTTGCATAGCCGGATGCGAATGCCATCCGCCAACAACTGTTCGACGTCCGCCTGGGAGCGATAGAGATACGACTGGATGACGATGCCGATGGCGCCGCGGAGGCCGGGCCGTGCGTGCAGGCGTCGCACGATGTCGAGCGTGACCTGGGTCAGCGACGAATCCTCCATGTCGATGCGCACGAAGTTCCCCGTCGACCGTGCGTGCTGTACGAGGCTCTCGGCGATGCCCTCTGCCATTTCGCGCGACAAGCCGAGGCCCAACTGGGTCAGCTTCACGCTCACATTCGCGTCCAGCTTGCGCTCTGCGATTGCATCGAGGAGGCGATGATAGATTTCAGCCGCACTGTGGGCTTCGGCTTCGCTGGTGACGCTCTCGCCAAGCGAGTCCAGGCTCACTGACATACCTTGCCGGTTGACCGCTTCCGCCACACGCAGAGCGTCTTCGACTTCCATGCCGGCAACAAAACGGGAACTGAGCTTGACCCCAATGCTGGACCGCTCACCAAAGCGGCGCAAAAGACGGTTGCGGGACAAGGCAATGAAGGCAGAGCGAAGAAGCGGCATTGTGAGCGAGCCTGCCGGCGCAAGCATACGTACGATCCTGGTACCGGGCATCCCTAGTTTCGCACACCGGCGCCCTCACCATGCGGTGAGGAACGATACTGCCGGGGAACAAACGGGCTCGGGATTACGTTACCAGAGTCATGCGGAGTGCCGTGCCCCGCAGGTCGCGATCGGATGTTGGCGGAGGTCGAATGGCTGTGAAAAATGTGGCACTGGGTTGGGTAGTCCTCGCCGCTTCAGCAATGCCTGGGATTAGTGGGTTCAGCCAGGTAATGCCCGGTACTGCGGGCGAGACGCTGAGCGGCAAGCGGATCGTACTTGCAGACCAGGTACGGGGCCATGCAGTCGTGCTCGTCGCCGGGTTCAGCCGCGAGGGTGGCAACGGCACCGCGGCCTGGGTCAAGGCGATCCACGCCGACCCGGCGCTGGGCAGCGTAAGTGTCTATGAGATCGCCGAGATTGCGGGTGCTCCCAGCCTGATTCGCGGCATGATCAAAAGCAGCATGAAGAAAGGCGTTCCGCCGGCGGAGCAGGATTCCTTTGTCGTCCTCACCGAGGATGCAAAGCCATGGCGGAGCTACTTCGACGTGGGCGACGATCAGATTCCGCACGTGATGCTCCTTGACCCTTCCGGCAAGATTCTCTGGCATGGCCACGGTTCCGCTTCGGACCTCGAAAGGCAGCTCAAAGCAGCTCTGCACTAACTTGAGATGCAGTTATTCGACACGATAGATCGCGCTGCCGTGGGCCGGCAGGGTGAGGATCACCGGCTTCCACGCCGCGACCTTGACCCCGGTGAACAAATCGCGTGACTGCTTTCGTGCAGTAAAACCTATTTCTTCCCAGGTGAAGTGAACGGTCAGTGGCTGGTCGTCGAGATTAAAGATTGCGCAAAACGCGGGGGAATTGTCGTACGCGCTCTTCGATGCTACCCACACACGGACGCTGGCCAGCCCCGGCGGCAGATTCGTCAGTGGGTGGCTGTCCGACGCGGTCTGGTTAGCACCTAAGACTTCCTTGTTCGTCAGCAGGGACCGCGAGTAGTCATCGAGCTTGGTCAGGTTGCCGCCGAAGATCAGCGGAGAGCGGGAGATGGCCCATAGCGTGAACTCCGTGCGCCGTTCATCCTGGGTGTAGCGCGACTGACGCGGCTGGCCCGAACCGGGATGGGGCATGAGAGAGCCTTCAGGCAGCATGTCAGGATCGGGCCAGTTGCCGGGCTTTACATACGGCGCCCATTTGGCGATGCGATCGAACTCTTCCTTCAACCCGAAAGGATATTCGCCAGACTCCTTCTTCGGTTCCCAGTAGTCCCAGTGATCATCGGTGATGCGCCACATCTGCGCTTGCTTTGCGACTTCAGCTGCATGCCCGATCGATGTGGGTCCCGGCGAGAGGCTGAGCACAATGGGACGCCCGGTCTTGCGAATGGCTTCGGAGATCTGGCGAATTTCAGTGGGGCGGTACGGATGGTCGCTGATGCAATCGACCTTGATGAAGTCCAGGCCCCATCCTGCGTAGAGCTTCAGCATGCCATCGTAGTAGGCCTGGCCTGCGGGTGTGTCGCTCACGCCGTAATTGCCTTCGTCCCACGGACAGGTGGCCGCGATGTCGGCCGCGTCCTGGGCATGAAAGCCGGTACCGGCGATGGGCAGATTGTCTTTCACTACCTGCCGTGGGATGCCGCGGACAATATGAATTCCGAACTTGAGTCCCTGCGCATGTACCCAGTCCGCAAGCGGCTTGAACCCCGCGTCATGCGCGGAGGATGGAAAGCGCGCCACAGCCGGAATGAGATTGCCGTTCGCGTCCCACACATACTTGCGCGTTTCGACGTTGTCGGCGAATGGGTCCTGCATGTACCAGCCTTCGTCGATGACGGCGTACTGCCAGCTGTACTGCTTGAGGCTTGCAAGGACCTTGACGTTGGCACGAAAATCGGCTTCGTCAATGGTCAGGCCATAGGCATCCCAGCTGTTCCAGCCCATGGGGGGCGTAGGCGCCAGAGACTGCGGCGCGGCCGGGATCGAAAGAGACGTGGCGATTGTGAAGACAACGCACAACAAGCGAAGTCGCGGCATGAGGAACGTATAGCACATCGACCGCACAGACGGCGGTGAGAGAAACGAGATTGGATGCCCTGTTCTCCCATGCCTCATCCGCCGCAGCGGACGAGACTCATTCAAGGCTTGGAAGACTTTGTCGCGGCCCATTCGTCTTTGTAGACCTTGCCGCCCTTCATCACGAAGGAAACGTGCTCCAGCACTTCGATGCGCTCGAGCGGATTGGCCGTAACCGCGATCAGGTCGGCGTACTTCCCCGCTTCCAGCGTGCCCACATCCTTTGCGCGGTCGATGAGGTCGGCGGCGGACGATGTCGCCGCGCGTATGGCGCCGGCGGGCGTCATGCCGAACTTCACCATGTAATGAAACTGCTTGGCGTTGTCGCCGTGCGGATACACGCCGGCATCGGTGCCGAAGGCGATCTTCACGTCGCCAGCGACAGCCTTGGCGAAGTTCTCGCGCTGCAGGCGTCCGACCATCTTCTCTTTTTCGACATTCTCCTTGGGCAGGCCGAACTCGACAGCCTTGCCGAGGATGTAATCGTCGTTGTAGATGTCGGCCACAAGGTAAGTGCCGCGAGCCTTCATCATTTCAATGCCCTCGGCGTCAATCAGGCTTCCATGCTCGATGGAGTCAACGCCGGCGCGCACGGCGTCTTTGATGCCTTCAGTGCCGTGGGCGTGTGCGGCTACTTTGCGGCCGGTGCGATGCGCCTCGTCCACGGCAACCTTCATCTCGTCATAGGTCAACTGCTCCGAGCCCGGTTTGTCGCCCTGCGAGAGAACGCCGCCGGTGGCCAGAAGCTTGATCACATCTACCCCGTACTTGATCTGCTCGCGGACCACGTGGCGGACTTCATCGGGGCTGTCGACGATGGCGAAATCGCGCTCGGCGGGATACATCATATTCGAAACGGCTGGAGCAAAGCCATTCATATCGCCGTGGCCGCCGGTAATGCTGAGCGGCGGACCGCTGGCAACGACACGCGGGCCCGGAATGAACCCTTCGTCGATGGTGCGGCGCAAATCGACCGCCAGAAAGGGTGGCGAGCCCACGTCGCGCACGCTGGTGAAACCGGCCAGCAGGGTGCGATCTGCGTTGACCACGGCATAGAACCCGAAATCAAATGGAGTCAATTTCACCTGGTTGACGGGATCGTACTGATCCGACCGGAATGAGAGATGCGTATGGCAGTCAATGAGTCCGGGCAACACCCAGGCATGGGAAAGATCGATCACCTCGGCGCCGGTAGGGATCGCCACTTGCGCGGCTGGTCCGATCCTGGCGATGCGCTCGCCTTCAATGACCAGGACGACATTGTCGCGAAGGTCATCGCTGGTCGCGTCGAAGAGATGTCCGGCTTTGACGTAGAGGACCGGCACAGGCGCCGCGGATTCTGGCTCAGTCGCAGCAGCGCACTGGATGAGGGCGAAAAGAAGCACGGCGAGTACGGCGCGGGACAGCCTCGGAACAAGACAGGCCATTGAGACTCCTGAACTGAAGGGATTGGTAGTCGAATTACCGCCTGTATCGATCGCGGCACAAGGCGGAATGGCCGAGTTACTTCGGAGGGGCAGACGAAGGTCTCTTGGGGCCGCGATTGTGGAACAGTTTCTCAAGCCTGCAACTGGCGCATTCCCAGGGATAGTAACCAAGCAGGGGAAGGATATTTTTTTGCAGAAAACCGGATCTCTTGATTCTGCGCATAGTGAGGACGCGGCACTTGGGACAACGCAAGCGGCGCGCAGCAGTTACCGGTAATCGATGGGCGTCCGATGCCATGCGCAATCCTTTGGCCCTGCATGGAGTTAGTTGGCCCGCCCGAGGAAAATCGGCCCGGTCCAGCTTGATCGCACGCCGCTTCGCTCCCCATCAAGGAGGGAAGGATCGTGCAGTTTCACAGGGAATCAACGCATCATGATAATTGAAGGAATCCCTATTCGGTAAGGGATGCGGTCACAAAAATTGTGCAGAATCCGCCTCGAAACGCGGGACGGCGAGCCGGTTGGAATCCGGCTCAAACCGAGTCAAGCCGGGCTAGCCCGATCCTTGCAAGATCGGCAACGGCCTTCGCCAGGATGGGAGAGCCGTTTAGCGACTCCGGCCGCTCCAGCCGGATGCCCAGTGTGGCCGCATATGCGCGAAAAGCGATGTCCACGTCATAGAGGATCTCGACGTGGTCGCAGAGGAAGCCGATGGGCTGAAGGACAACCGTTTTGACCCCTTCGCCTGCGATTGAATCAAGCGTCTCCTCCACGGTCGGGCCGATCCAGGGACCTCCGCTCGCGCCCTGGCTTTGAAAGGCGAACCACCATTTGGGGATGTCGGGAACCCGCGCGGCGACCAGTTCGGCAGTACGCCTGGCGTCGTCGGCGTAGGGATCGGCTCCCTCGCCGGGCCATAGGCGAGGCTGGTTGGCGGCTTCGGAAGCAGCCGGAGGCTGGATGGTGCGGGTGGGCACGCTGTGGGCGGTAAACAGCACCGGAACCGCCGCGCCGCTGTCTGACTTGAGTTTGGCCTCGGCGGCGCGCAGGCGCTCCGCGAACGCGTCCGCCAGCAGCGGATGCGCGGCCCAGCTTTCGGTAAAGTCAAAGCGAAGGGAACCTGCTTCAGCCTGCACGGCCCGCTTGTAGAGGCCGACGCTGGTGCGGGAATTCTGCGGAGCCATGCAGATGACCGATGCTTCCTCGATGCCGTCGGCGCGCATCTGGCGCACTACGTCGGGAATGTACGGACGCCAGTTCCTCATGCCCACGTATACGGGAACCAGGCGGCCGGCGGCAGCCAGTTCGGCTTCCGCCAGGCGGCCCTGGTCGAGTGTGATGTCCGTGAGCGGGCTCCGTCCGATCAGCGAGTAGCGGTGCTGAATCTCCTCGACAACGTGTTCCGGCATCGGGCGCCCGCTGACTACGTTGCGAAGATATTCGGGAATCTGCTCTACGGTCTCAGGGGTTCCATGAGCGAGGAGCAATACAGCCTGTTTAGCCACGGGCGGCCTCCAGGCGGAATTCACGGACAATGCGCGCAACAGCCTGAACATTTTCGACCGGCGTGCCGGGCACGATGCCGTGGCCAAGATTGAAAATGTGACCGGGGCGGCCGCCGGCGGCGCGCAGAATTTCCTTCACTCGCCGCTCCAGGATTTCCAACGGGGCAAACAAGGTGATAGGGTCCAGGTTGCCCTGGACTGCATGGGTGTGGCCAACCGAGCGCCACCCTTCATCGAGCGGCTGCCGCCAATCGAGGCCGACGACATCCGCGCCGGTGGACGCCATTTCCGACAGCAAGCCGGCGGTCTCGACGCCGAAATAGATGACCGGCACGCCCATGGCCTGGACCGCGCGGACCAGGCGCTTCGAAGCGTCGAATGCGTAGTCGCGATAGTCGGCAAGCGACAGCGAGCCGACCCAGCTATCGAAGATTTGAATGACGTCGGCCCCCGCCAGTACCTGCTGGCGGCAGTAAAGCTCAAGAACCGTCACAATCTTGTCCAGCAACAGCCGCCACGAATCGGGATTGCGATACATCATCTGCTTGGTGTGAATGTAATTACGCGAACCGCCGCCTTCGATCATGTAGCTGGCCAGGGTATAGGGCGCGCCGCAAAAGCCGATGATGCCGAGGCGATCGCGGAAATGCGTGGCGACTTTCTGGATGGCGCGGGCCACATAGCCGAGGTCCTCGGCACGATCGGTTCGCAGCAGGCGGACATCTTCGGCGCTGCGGACCGGATGATGTACGACGGGGCCCTCGCCGGCCTGGAATTCAAAATCGAGTCCCATGGGCTCCAGAGGCAGCAAAAGGTCGGCGAAGATGATCGCAGCATCCACCCCGAGCTTCTCGGCAGCCGTGATGGTGACCTCGGCAGCGAGTTCCGGCTGTTTGCAGATTTCCACCAGGGTGTGGTGCTTCCGAACGTCGCGATATTCCTGCATGTAGCGGCCCGCCTGGCGCAGGAACCAAACCGGTGTGCGATCGACGGGGCGGCGCAGGCAGGCCCGCACAAATCGGCTGCCGTCAAGGATGGTTTCAACGACGGCAGGGTCTTCGTTCATTTTCTCCATACTGGGTGATTTTAACGGGCGCTGGCCGGGGAGGTGTACAGAGTCATCGAAGTGAGGAGCGATTTCTGTTTTGCGTTCGTTCACTTCGAAAGATTTGGGGGTGCCCGCCCGCTGATTGGGGCAAAATAGGTTGGCGATGGACTTCAAAGATCACTTACGCACCACCGGCGGCGCTCTCAAAAATTGGGCGGTGGCCCAGCTCCAGGACTCTGTTGCTGTCGGAGTGCTCTGGCTGATCGGACTCTGCATTCTGCAGGTGCCGCTGGCCCCGATGTGGGCGCTGATCGCGGCAGCACTGCAGATCGTGCCCTACTTTGGGCCGATCCTGGGATTGCTGGGCCCTGTTTTCGCCGCAACCATCAAGTGGATGGATTGGGAGCACCCTCTCGGTGTGCTCGGGATTTATGGCGTGATTGCCCTGATCGATGGACTGTTGCTGCAGCCGTACATCATGAAAAGAACGGCCAAGGTGCCTGTCTGGGTGTCGGTGTTTGCGCCTATCGTGCTCGGAATGGTATGGCCATTCTGGGGCGTGCTGGTCGCGCCGCCCCTCCTCGCAGTTTTCTATGCATACCGGGCGCGACGAAAAAATTCGAGAACACACTTGACGCAAGACGGAGCATAAGAAACGTCCGCGGAATTCCTAACGACCAACGAAATCCACAGAGGGCGGCGGGTTGCTGGGCTGGATGGTAATGCACTGCACCATTCGTGGGATGGCGAGGGATGGGCGCTGGCCTTGAATATCGACGCCAGAACGATAAAAGCGGATCCCGTTCGAAGGACGGGGCCAAGTTGCCTTGAATTTCTCAGATTGGCAAGTAGAATTCCCCGGGGAGTGGATTTAGGGGAGTGGCTTCGAGTACAAAAAAAACGGCCCCCGTTTTCGGCGGGGGCCAAGTTGCCTTGGTTCTCTCTGTTACGAGAGCTTGATTGGCGGCCAGACGGCGGGGTGGCCGTCGGCGCGGAAAGAGCCTCGGGGGAGTGGCTGCGCGGTCTTAGGGCCG
>DASXGD010000114.1:0-3327 GCA_036489245.1 Occallatibacter sp.
GTGGAGCAGGGGGTTCTGCGCAATTACCTGCTGAATACCTACACGGCGCGCAAGCTGGGCATGAAGTCCACGCATAACGCATCGCGCGGGCTGGCCGGGGCGCCGGGCATCGGTTGCGGCAACCTGTATCTCGAACCGGGCCCGCTCTCGCCCGAAGAAATCATCAGCGCCATTCCGGCCGGTCTCTATGTCACCAGCCTGATGGGTTTCGGGGTGAACCTGGTCACCGGCGACTATTCGCGCGGCGCGACCGGGCTCTGGATCGAAAACGGGCAACTGACCCACGCCGTAGAGGAGATCACCATCGCGGGAAACCTGGCCGACATGCTGCGTAACGTGACGGCGATCGGCAACGACCTGGTGTTCCGCGGCTCGGTAGCCTCGCCCACGCTGCGCATCGACGGCATGACCCTGGCGGGCGCCTGAGTCAGGATGCCGGTTCGGAGGTGGCCATAGCCAACGCGTTTCAATCCATTCCCTTCGATCCAGCAGATGCCAGGGCCGCGCTGGCCCAACTGCCGCAGCGTCCCGCGGTCTTCGCGCTGTACGGAGCCGAGGCGCATGCCGAGCCGTATATCGGGCGCACGCCAAACCTGCGCGGCCGTCTGGAGCGACTGCTGCAGCCTTCGCCGAAGCATCCCCGCCGCCTGCAACTCGCGGGGCTGGTGCGGCGGATTGATTGGAAGCTCACCGGCTCGGACTTCGAGTCCCTGCTCCTGCAGTTTGATCTCCTCCAGAAAACCTACGGCCCGAAGAGCCTGGAGCGTATGCACCTGGGCGCGCCGTCGTTTGTCCGCTACCTGGGCGGCAATCCTTACCCGCGCATCACCGTGACCAATCGTCCCAGCCATCGCGAAGCCGATTGGGCCTATGGACCGTTTGCCTCGCGGGCGGCTGCGGAGCGCTTTTCTGAGGAGGCGTTGAAGCTGTTCCTGCTGCGGCGCTGCACCGACGATCTCAACCCCGATCCCAGCTTTCCGGGGTGCGTCTACTCGGAGATGAAGATGTGCCTCGCTCCCTGCTACAAAGGCTGCAGCGACGAGCGCTATGCCGGGGAGTCGACGGCCGTCGAGCGGTTTCTGGCCACCCGCGGCGAGAGCAGGCTGGTGACGATTCGCGCCGAGCGCGACGAGGCCTCGGCGAATCTTGAATTTGAATCCGCTGCGGCGCTTCATGCCCAGGTCCAGAAAGTGGAAGCGGTGCGTGCGCTGGCTCCTGAACTGGTCCGCCCCCTCAGCCAGTTGCGCGCGGTTATCTTTCAGGCTTCCCCTGAGCCGGACGAGGTGGCAGTCTTCCTGTTCGAGAATGGCAGCCTGCGCGGGCCGGGAGCCTTTTCGACTGTCGGAATGCGCATCCAGAATGAGCAGTCGGGATCGAGTTCGCTGTTCGCCCAGCCCCTGGCGGTCGAAGCCATCCCGGAAGAAACAGGGAACGGGGAACAGGGACTAGGGAACAGGGAACAGGGAACAGGGAATAGTGAAAGCCGCGGAGCAGAGACCGCCGCGCCTCCGAAGCTAGCTCGCGGGATGCTCGAGGCGCGCATGGAAGCCATCCTGGCAGAGCTTAGGAAGCCGACCGATTCACCCTCACCAACGATTCGTCAGGGCCACCTCGCGCTTCTCAAACGCTGGTACTACCGGCCAGAGGTCAAGCGAAGCGGCGAGATCTTCTTCCCCGACAGTGAAGGGATTTGGCCCCTCAAGGCGCTTCTGCGCGGGGTGGGCCGGGTGGCAGCCAGATCACTGACCGGAACTCCGGCCTCGTAGCACAATGGGAACGCGGACCCATGGCTGAGCACATCGACCTTCGCGCGCAACTTGCCATCGGCCGCTCCGCGCTTGATGTCGGCAGAGTTCCCGAAATAGCGGAATGGATCTGCGACCTTCCCCGGCGCATTCCGCGGCTGATTGAACTGTTGTGGGACGACGAGCCCGGAGTGGCCAGCCGGGCAACCGACGTGCTGGAACGCATCACGCGCCACGCGTCACCTGCTCTTGGCCGCGCCGTTGCCGGGCACAAAGAGGCATTGATCGGGCTGCTTTCCGAAGCGCAGCCGCCCAAAGTGCGGTGGAACCTGGCATTGACCATCCCCCGAATCGAACTCACCGTGCCGGAGTGCCGGCGCGTTTCTTCAGTGCTGCGCACCTGGTTCGACGATCGAAGTTCCATTGTCAAGACCGCCGCATTGCATGGCATAGCCGAACTGACACGGGCCGATCCGGCTTCCCTGCCGGTCGTCCTCGACCTGCTGCGCACGGCGGGCCGCTCCGGCACTCCGGCCATGCGCGCCCGCTCCCGCATTCTCCTGCGCAAACTCGAAAGACCACCCGGAGCCCGTCGCGCCGGCCTCCATTTGTTTGGTTGAGGACGGGCGACCGAGGAACCTCGCAGGCCATGGCGAGCCGAACCCCGAAGTAAAACACCGTTACAATCGAAGAAATACTCACTAGCGCGATGTCAGCCGGCGTGAATCTCCGGCAGTGCTGACCGGATGAATCCGGTGCGTGCGGATAAGCGATGAAGAGAATATTAACCATCGTGCTTGGACTTCTGGCGTTGTTCGCGGCAGCCATGACCTACGGAGTCTGGCGCGAGAGCCAGGAACCAATTTCCTCTCCGCCTGGACCTCTCGCGATGGGACGCGCGCAGCTTCACACCCAGTTGGAGGATGCAAAAAAGCTCGAGACGGTGGTCGAAAAACAGGGCTGGAATTCGCCCGCCGACCTTCGCCGCCTGATCCAGGGACACGAGCAGCGCATCGAGAAGCTCAAGGACAATCCTGAAGCCAAAGAGATCCTGGCCTACGATCGCGATGCCGTCGATCGTTTGCAGAAACGTATCGCCGCACTCGCGGAACAGCAGGCGGCCAAGGCCGAGGAGCAGGAATCGCAAGCGGAACCAAAAAAATCGCAACCGGACGCACAGCCATAAGCTGCGCGGTCCAATCTTCCTGTTCCCTGATCCCTGTTCCCTGATCTCTGACCCCTCTCGCTGATACACTGGCCCTGCGAGGAGCGTCCGAACTTCATGGTCGAGCTTTGTGCATCGATTCTTTCGGCGGATTTCGCGCGGTTGGCAGAAGAAGTGGCCGCGGCGGAACGGGGCGGGGCGACTGTCATCCACGTGGACATCATGGATGGCCATTTCGTGCCCAACCTCACCATAGGGCCTCCCGTGGTCAAAAGCCTGCGCCGGGTAACCAAACTGCCGCTTGACTGCCACCTCATGATCGAGAATGCCGACGAATTCATCCCTGCCCTGGCCGATGCCGGGGCCGACTGGGTGATCGTTCATTACGAAGCCTGCCCGCATTTGCACCGCACCCTC
>DASXGD010000186.1:0-5532 GCA_036489245.1 Occallatibacter sp.
AAGACAGCCAACCGCTCCGAGTGAACAGGAGAAGAATCATGAAGTTCACCCGTGAGCGTTTTCAAAACGGTTCATTGCGACGAGTACCGCGGAAAACCGGTCCTGACGTCTGGGAGTTCCGATTCCGCGATCACACAAAACCGGGTCTGCCGATGCGACAAATGACGTTGAGCACCTTGGAGTATCCAACGGAGACAGCCGCACGGCGGGCGCTGCAGGAGGAACAGCTGCGAATTAACGGCAGCGAAGCCTACATTGCCCAGAGATCGCCAACCTTCGGAACTGTCCTCGACAAATTCATCGCCGACGAGCGCCTCAAGGAAATCAAGGCGTACCGCCCCGGTGACATCGTCGACGAAGGACTGAAGTACAGCACAACAACGGGATACCTCTCCGTCATCAAGCAGCACTTGCGGCCAAAATGGGGCGAGGTCCAACTTACAGACATCAAGCCGCTCGCAGTACAGGAGTGGCTGAGACGACTCGATCTTTCTCGAAAGTCCAAGCAGAACATCAAGGCTGTGTTCCACCGGATGGTAGAGCTCGCGATGCTTTGGGAGCTGACGCCCGCTCAGCGGAATCCCCTGAGTCTCGTAGAGATCAAAGGTGGATCCAGCCGACCGAGGCGGAAGAAATCGATCATCACGCCCGAGCAATTCCAACAGATCTGCGACAGGCTCGAGGAGCCTTTCCGGACGATGGTGGTAATTGCGATGTGCCTTGGCCTGAGAGTGAGTGAAATTCTGGCACTGAAGTGGTCCGACTTCGATTTTGAAGAGGGCACTTTGATGATCACGCGGGGGACCGTGCATGCCCGGATCGGCCGCGTGAAAACGGACTATAGCGAAGACGAAATGCCTCTCCACCCGGCTTTTGCCGAGATCCTGTTAACCTGGCGCGCCGTTTGTCCACCTAGCGAGGAGAATTGGGTCTTTCCCAATCCGAACACCGGCGGAGTCTGGCATGCCTCTGTTCTCCAGGGAGACGTTCTGGTTCCGACAGGCAAGGACGCCGGGATTGAGAGGTTGGGCTGGCATACATTTCGTCACAGCTACCGTTCAATGCTTGATGCCTGCGGAGCTACGGTAGGCGTGCAACAGAAGCTGATGCGTCATGCACAGGTGAGCACGACCATGAAATATGGGAATGCCTACATGACGGAAAAGCGGAAGGCACACGGAGCTGTAGTGCAGATGGTTCTTCCTTCGCAGCGCGACGAAACACGCCAGCCGAGACGCAACTCAGCTTAGCGTGGGGTTTCGTGGGGTTTTGAAGGGATTTTTTGGAGCCCAAAATCAACCTTAACTTTTTTAGATTGTTTTGGTTGCGGGGGGTGGATTTGAACCACCGACCTTTGGGTTATGAGCCCAACGAGCTACCGGGCTGCTCCACCCCGCAGATTTAGTTTAACAAGACCGCTTTCGAGGGTCAAACCCTCTCCATTTGCGCTTGGTCTCGAAGGGATGCTCTGAAACTGGTGGGTTCTCGGATCCGGCCAGGAGTTTTCCGTCACGTAATCTCAGCCAGGAATGGAATCCAGTACCGAGCAATTCGCCCCGGCAAACACTCCTATCGGTTAACCGGGAAATCGAGCTTTCGTTTCATCACCCGGGTGGGCCGGGCGATCAGGAAAACCGGGGTGGTGCGACGCCGGCGAGATACGGTTGCGCTCCCGTTAGACTAGAAGACATGACCACCCTGAAAGCGGTGCGTGGGACCCGCGATCTTCTGCCTCCTGAGACGGCGTTGTGGAACCGGATCGAGGCGACCGCGCGCTCCGTGTTTGGACGCTATAACTTCGGCGAGATTCGCACTCCCATCTTCGAGGACACGGGGCTGTTTGCGCGCGGCGTTGGTGAGGATACCGACATCGTTTCAAAGGAAATGTATACGTTCGAGGATCGCGCGCGGGCCCAGTCGGAAAAGACTCAGTCGCTGACCCTGCGCCCCGAGAATACGGCGGGCGTGGTGCGCGCCTACATCGAACACAAGCTGGGCGAGACGGGACAGTTACAGAAGCTCTATTACATCGGCCCGCAGTTCCGGCGCGAGCGGCCGCAGAAAGGACGCTACCGGCAGTTCTCCCAGATCGGCGCCGAAATTATCGGGCCGCCGAGCGCGGGCAGCGAGAGCCCCCTGCGGGACGCGGAGATTCTGGAAATGCTGGCCACGCTGCTGGATGAGCTGGGCATTACGGGGTGGACGCTGCACATCAACTCGGTCGGTTCGGCCGCGGACCGCGCTCATTACAATCACATTCTTCGTGAAGCTCTCATCCCCCTGGCCCCGGGCATGTGTGAAGACTGCCAGCGCCGGGCGGTGACCAATCCGTTGCGGGTGCTGGATTGCAAGGTGCCCGCGGATCAGCCCATCATCGACAGCCTGCCCAGGATCGCCGACTCGCTCGACCCGGAGTCAGAAAAACACTTTGCCCTGGTGCTGGCTGCGCTCGATGCGGCGGGGGTGCCCTACGCGCGCAGCCACCGCCTGGTGCGGGGACTCGACTACTACACGCGGACCACTTTTGAATTCACGCATGGCGGCCTGGGGGCGCAGAACGCGTTGCTGGGCGGCGGGCGCTACGACGGGCTGAGCGAGGCGATCGGCGGACCGAAGGCGCCGGGCATTGGCTTCGCCATGGGCGAAGACCGGTTGGTGCTGACGCTCCAGGCATTGGGGCCGGCCGGACTCGAGCTGGCAGATGCCTATGTTGCACCGCTGGGCGAATCACTCAACCCGGCCGCGCTGGCGCTGGCACGCGGGTTGCGGCGGGAGGGACTCAAAGTCGAATTGGGAGACGGCTCGTTCCGGCTCAAGAAATCGCTGGAAGCCGCCGACAAGGCCGCGCGACGCATCGTCATCCTGGGCGATGATGAGCTTCAATCCGGTATTCTTACGGTGAAGGATTTCTCCACCGGCATTCAGACCAAGGTTCCGCGTGCGGAGTTGGCCGCGGTTCTCGCTCGGTGAGCGGGAGACAGCGTCAGTTGGCCGATCGTCGCGTGACGGAAGTTGATCATGCGACTGGCATTCCCTCAGGGGCTGAAGCCCTATCATTTTTTTGATTCATGACGGCACGGCTGAAGCCGTGCCCTTTCAAGACTGTGAAGGATTCCAATTGTGCTCGATTTTTTAGGCAAGCTTGAACGGACCCACTACTGCGGCGATTTGCGCGCCGCCGATGCCGGCCAGCAGGTTGTGCTGATGGGCTGGGTGAACCGCCGCCGTGACCATGGGAACCTGATCTTTCTTGATCTCCGCGACCGCACCGGCGTTGCCCAGGTCGTGCTGGACAAGGAACTCACGCCCGACGGACACTCCAAGGGTGAGCAGGTCCGGCCGGAGTACGTTGTCGCGGCAGTGGGCAGGGTGCGGCTGCGCAGCAAAGACGCCATCAATCCCAAGATGCCGACGGGCGAGGTCGAGATTGAGGCTACCGAACTGCGGGTCCTCAACGATGCCCGCCTTGCGCCTTTCTCGCCCGCCGAAGAGGCAATCCAGAATGAAGAGGTCCGGCTCAAATATCGCTACGTCGACTTGCGCCGCGCAGAGATGCAGCGCAACTTCTGGCTGCGCCACGAGATCACGCGGGCCATTCGCGAGAGCCTGAGCCAGCAGGGATTCCTGGAAATCGAGACTCCCATGCTGAACAAGTCGACGCCGGAAGGCGCGCGCGACTTTCTTGTGCCCAGCCGGGTGCATGGGGGCCACTTCTACGCACTGCCGCAGTCGCCGCAGATGTTCAAGCAAATCCTGATGATGTCAGGATTCGACCGCTATTTTCAGATTGCCCGATGCTTCCGCGACGAAGACCAGCGCGCCGACCGGCAGCTCGAGTTCACCCAGGTCGATCTGGAGATGAGTTTCCCGCGGCGGGAGAGCGTGTTCGAGGTGGTGGAGAAATTCTGTGCGGCGGGCTTTGCGGCCGCCGGGGTTGCGCTGCCGGTACCGTTCCCACGGATAACGTACGACGATGCGATGCGGCAGTACGGTTCGGACAAGCCGGACTTGCGCCTGCCGGGGCTGACTGATGTGCGCGCGGCCTTTACGGACGAAGCCCTGGCCACGCTGCAGATTGATGCGGCGTTGCCGGTGGTGGCTCTCTGCATACCGAACGTGGGCGAGTTGAGCCGCAAGGAGCGCGAGGAGAACCACCCGCTTTTCGACCAGAAGAAAGGCGCCAAGTTCATCGACGATTTCAAGCGCCTGGCGAAGAGTTTTCCCGAATCCGTGGGCAAGATTCGCGAGCTGACCGGGGCGGCGGATGCGGACTTTGTGATTGTTGTGGCGGGCGACCCGGCGCACCATATCAAGGCCAGCGACACCAAGTTCGAGGGACGGCTGTCGGAGCGCGAAATCAACGTGTATTCGGCGGCGGGCAACTTTCGGACGGAGCTGGCGAAGAAGTATGCCGACCGGCATGGGGGCTTTCGCGTCACCGAAGAGGTGGTCCGAAACGCAGATCCGCGAAGCGGCGGCAAGATGGTGGAGGGCAGCCCTGCCTTCCATCCCATATGGATCGTCGACTTTCCCATGTTCGAGTACGAACTCTCGACTGGGAAGTGGGTTCCAGCGCACCATCCGTTTACGGCGCCGTATGAGGCCGACATGGCGAACCTGGTCAGCGACCCGGCGAGCGTGCGAGCCGACTGCTACGACCTGGCGATGAACGGGCTGGAGCTTGGTTCGGGCTCGATTCGCATTCATCGCAAGGATGTGCAGCAGCAGATCTTCGCGTCGCTCGGAATCTCGGACGAGGACGCACGCAAGCGATTCGGCTTCTTCCTGGACGCACTGGAGTATGGCACCCCGCCGCACGGCGGCATTGCGCTGGGTTTGGACCGCATCGTGATGCTGCTGGCCGGAGCACCCAGCCTGCGGGAAGTGATTGCGTTCCCCAAGACGGCCAAGGCCATGGACCTGATGGCCGATGCGCCGACCACGGTGACCGACCAGCAATTGCGGGAGTTGCACATCCGGGTGGTTTCGAAGAGCTGAGTCTATCGGTCCAGTTCAGCGAACATCTCGCTCAACACGATCTGGATAGGAGTGCCCGGTATATCCAGTTTGCCGGTCCTGACCTCTTCCAGCCCCGTTTCCGTGTACAGCCAGGCCATGCGCCGCTCCGGATCGATTATCCAGATGTTTTCAATGCCGAATTGGCGGTACTCCGCGCTCTTGGCCGCCACGGCTGAGAGCGAATCTTCGGGAGACAGGATTTCGACAGCAATCAAGGGTGGACGAGTGATGTAGCGGTCAAAGTCATCGCCGGCCCGTGTTACAAGAACGTCAGGAACCCGGAAGCGCGTTGACTGGGTTTGCGTGCGAAGCGAGGGATACACCTCGACCGCCCATTCCGCTCGCTTGAGCATAAAAAGAAATGTCAGATACCGTTGAATAATCGAGTGCTCTTTCTCGCCCAAGTTCCTTTCCTCGATTCGCCCATCCACGAGTTCGCGGTCGGGGCTCCAACTTGTCCGCAGGTATTCGCGAACGGTCCAGAGTTCTTCCGAATTGGGCATCGTGGCCATG
>DASXGD010000392.1:0-7786 GCA_036489245.1 Occallatibacter sp.
ATACTGCATCATGTTGTTGCAGCAACTCATTTTTCCGCAGAAGCTATCGCGGCGCACGGCAATCGTCATGTTGTCGGAGCGGTCCGGCGTAGCCTGCACCAGCACCGGCACCTTCAACCCCGAGAGCCGGATCGCGTCCACAATGCCGCGCTCTTCGCCGAAATTCGGCAAGGTGACGATAATGCCGTCGATTTCCTCGGCGTGCTTCTTGAACAGCTCCGCGCAGCGCTGCGACTCCGCATAGGTCTCCACCGCGCCATATTTCGACTCTTCGGGGCCGAGCACGATAGGCTTGGCTCCCGCCGCCTCGAGTACCCGGATGATTTCTTCGCGGCCCGTCTTGGCCAGGTGGTCCGGGAAAAATCCGCGATTACCCACCACGATTCCAAAAGTCATCGTTCGCTGCGCTGCCATCTCTTTTTTGACTCCTTGTCTCTGCAGTTCGAGTTTAACTGTCGCGACCGGGACGGAAACGAAGGCTATAGAAAAGGCCAAGCAAAAGCATAAATCCGCCCCACCAAACCGGCGCGTGCAGGTTCGCCAAAACCACGTTGGCCACCTGGCCGGTGATCAATTCAAAAACACCATAGCCCATAATCAGCGCGCCGTAGACACTGAGCAGGACGCCGATGAAGAACCAGATCGAAATATGTCCCGAATGCATGCGCCCGCTCCTTACCAGAAATAAATGTTGAGGCCCAGGAAGACGATGATGGCAATCACCATCCAGAAGTACTCATTCTTGTAATACGGCACCGGCTCCTCGGCGGGCAATTTGGTCGCGCCGTAGACGAGCCCATCCAATTCCGCGATCGGACGCGGGCTTGTGGCCAGGCTCACGATCACATTCACCAGGATGGCCACGATGACCGACCACAGGGCGCGATACATATTTTCCGCCATGTCCCTCGCGTCGGGCGATAGCGCCACGTAGCGCAACGCCGAGGGATCGGCCTTGACCCACGCCCACAATCCAATCGAGGTCAATGTGCCGATGAGCAGGCCCCAGAAGCCTCCTGCCTTCGTCGCGCGCATCCAGAACATGCCGACCAGCACTACCCCCAGCAGCGGCGAGATGAAGAAGCTGAACAGCGCCTGCACATAATCCATGATGCCCGCGGCGCTCATCACCAGGTATGCTGTGCCGATCGAGACTACCACCCCGAGGATCGTGGCCCATCGGCCCACCGCCACGTAATGTTCATCCTTGGCTTTCTTGTTGATAAGCGGCTGATAGATGTCATAGGTCCACACCGCTGAGAATGCACTTACATTGCCCGCCATGCCGCTCATAAATCCCGCAATCAGGGCCGTGATGCCGAGGCCCAGCAGGCCCGGAGCGCAATAGCGCACCAGCATCAGCGGCAGCACCTCGTTATAGCTGTGGGGATGAAGTGCGTCCACTTTGTCCTGGCCGACCAGGTGCATAAGGCTGCCGTCCGGGTTCTGCAAGACCACCAGCGCCAGCAGACCGGGCAGGATCACGATGAAGGGAACCGCCATCTTGAAGAACGAACCGATCACCGGCGCCATTCGCGCGGAACGCAGGTTATTGGCGGCCAGAACTCTCTGCACCACCAGGAAATCGGTCGTCCAGTAGCCGCAACTGATCGCGAACCCAAGTCCAAAGACGATGCCCGTCCAGTGGATGCCCATGGGGTTGTCGGCGAAGTGGCCCATGCTGCGCCACATGTGGGTGTAGTCGCCGGGTGCGATAGCACCGCTGGCGATGTTCTTCGCCAGCCTGGCCTGGAATCCACTCCAGCCGCCGGTCTCCACCAGGCCCAGGATCGGCACCAGCAGCGCGCCGCCCCAGATCAGCATGAATTGCAGCACCTCGTTGAAAATGGCCGATCGCAGCCCGCCCAGTGCAACATACGCGGCTACCGCGAGCGAGGAAACGATGATGGAGAAATTAAGGTCCCAGCCGAGCACGACCTTCATCACCTCGGCCATGGCGAACATGTTCACGCCGCTCATCAGAACGGTCATGAAGGCGAACGAAAACGCGGACACGATGCTCGCGCCTTGCCCATAGCGCAGCTTCAGGTACCCGGGTACCGAGTGCGTCTTGCAAACATAGTAAAACGGCATCATCACCATGCCCAGGAAGAGCATGGCGGGGATGGCGCCGATCCAGTACCAATGTGCGGCCAGAATCCCGTATTGGTAAGCCGAGCCCGCCCATCCCATCAGTTCAAGCGATCCCAGGTTGGCGGAGACGAAGCTCAGGCCCGCAATCCACGCCGTCATTTCGCGGCCCGCCATGAAGAACTCTTCGCTGGTGTTGGCCTGGCCCTTCAGGTAAAAGCCAATCCAGATCACCATCACGAAGTAAATGGCAATGATGGCGATGTCGAGCCCATTCAGATGGGCCAGCGAAGGAGCGCTCATGGCGAGCTTTGATGCGGCCAAAGAATGAAGGCCGGCAGATGGGATGGTCGGGACCAATACGAACATGAGTCACCTGAGGTTTTGGGTGATTTCGCCCGCAATGCTGTTTGGACGTTCGCCCATAAGTAAATGGGTTTATTCCCTTGGTTGTCAAGCTGTGAGCGAGAGCCGAAAAGCGTTCGCGCTCCGTGTTCGTGACTACGCGCGCCTCGAGTCGAAACTGGAAATCGAAGCCGAATCGCGGCTCGGCCAGAAAGCGTTTACCGGCGCAGTGTACCACGCCCTCGCTATGCTTGCGCTAGCAGCTTTTTCAAGTCCCGCGCCACGCGGCGCCTCATTCGGGCGCGCGAATGGCCCGGAGGAATTCGAGCGTCCGGTTGGCCGTCCCGGGAAACCTGCGCGCATATCCGTGCGGCGTGCAGTCCACGATTTCTTCGGGACGCTCATAGTGGCCGGGAAGGCTGGCTCGGACCCGCATATCAGCCCCGCGATCGGCAAGGAGCCGGGCAACCGGCAGCCCCCAGTCCTGGAATTGCGAAACCGCGTGAAAGATGGGAGTCTGCCCGCCTCGGCCGGTCGCATCGGTTTCCACACGCGCGTTCACGTTGGCGCCGAAATCGAGCAGCAGCCGGGCCGCCGCCACATTGCCGTACTCCGCCGCCACATGCAGCAGCGTCCCGCCGCGCAATGTCAGGCCGCGATAGGCGGTGGAGCCGAAATCCAACTCGGGGAATCGGTGTCTCGCCAGGGATGGATCCGATTCCAGAAGATGGAGCAGTCGATCCACCCGTCCCCGCACCACCTCGAATACCGGGGGAGTGCCGCGCCGGGTCGTACACCCCACCCCCATCAGCAAGTCAATGCACTCGCCCAACTGCACAGACCGCGTATAGGTTCCAATCACGTAATCGAGAGCGGTGGTGCCATCGCCGCGCCCGCGGCACATGGGGTCCGCGCCGTGGTCCAGAAGCCAGCGCAGGGAGTGAGCGTCAACCGTCTCGCACGGAGCAAAGATGATCGGGAAATGCCCGTTCCAATGCGCGTTGACGTCGGCGCCGTTGGCCACCAGCAGTTCCATCATCGGAATGCGCTGGCCCACCAGCGCGGCGCGCATCAGCGGGCCGCCGCCCTGGTGCACGTCGGAGCCGTGGTCAATCATCCATTGCGCCATGGCCAGGCGTTTTGGGCCGGGCGGCTCCCACGGGACGCGGCACTCCGCCACCCATGTCAGCGGCCCGTTCTTCCCATAACCCAGCGGAGCGCTGTGCAGCGATTGATTTCCTGACATGAGGCTCTTGACGGTGTCCAGGTCATTGGCGTCGATTGCCTGCTTCAAGCGGCCGATTTCTTCCATCCATTCCACGTAAGTCTTGAGTTTAGTCCAACCCGCAAAGCCCATAGAGGCGTGCGACGCGGTATTGAGCATGGGTGGCTGTCGCCGTTTCCTAGAGGTAAAGATTTCCTCGATGGTTGCCGATACAAACTAGGTACGCGACTCCATGAGTGGGCTAAAGGGCGGGAGTGTTTGTTGCTGATTGGGGACTTTGCCGGTCGGCAGCGAACGCAAACGGCAAGGGCTGAATGACTGAAATGCTTCATCTGGCGGGCCAGGACTCCATTGTTGTCGATTCGCCGCCACTCGTCGAGACCACAGGCTTGAATTATCGCCTGCTGACGTTCGATCCGGCGTTTCAGAATGCCATCGGTGAGAGTCTTCTCACCGGGTCTGCGGTCGAGGTACGCCCCGAAGGAATGCCGCTTCCTCAAGACGAAGGGCAGTTGCCCCAATTTTGCGAGGGAGCCCTCGTCGCTTGCCCTCTCAGGATCGAAGTCCTCCTCCTCGATGGCCGCAGCGTGCAGATTTCTTTGCAGTGGCTGGTCGCTGATACGACGGTGGTCCGAGTCCTTGCCCAGGACATCACGGCGCAGAAACCGGCGCAGGCGGAGCGTCTGAAAACATCCAGGGACGCTATGGGCGGCTTTGACCAGGCTGTGGAGGGAGTCTACCGCACCACCGCGGGCGGCCGTCTGCTCGCCGCCAATCGATCTTTCGCGAGGATGCTGGGTTTCGACGCCGTCGACCATGTCTTGTCCGCTATTGCCGATGTAAGCCGCGACCTGTGGGAAGACCCCGATCAGCGAACGGCATTTCTCGCGGAGCTCGAGAAGCATGGGTCGATCGAAGGCTACGAGTGCCGACTCAAGGGCAGAGCCGGCGCCCGCATCTGGGCCTCGGTCAATGGCCGGCGAGTCTGCGGCGAGCAAGGTGAGCTGCTTTACCTCGAAGGTTTCATCCAGGACATCACCGCCAAGAAAGAGGCCGAAAAGCTGCTCCGCGACAGCGAGGAGCGTTACCGGGCCTCCTTCGAACAGGCCGCGGTCGGAATTCTCCACACCTCGTTTGAGGGCAAGATTATGCGATGCAACCGGCGTTTTGCCGAGATTGTCGGCTACGCGCCGGACGAACTGGTGGGGCTGACATTTCAGGAGATCACGCCTCCCGGAGACCGTCCGCCGAGCAGTTCTGCATTGCGAAACCTCATGGGTGGCGCGGTGCCGCACTTCAGCTTCGAAAAGCGATATGTACGGAAGGACGGGAGCCTGACCTGGGTGAATCTCATCATCACCATCCAGCGCGACAGCGAAGGCCACCCCGTTCACTTCATCACCATGGTCCAGGACATCAATGACCGCAAGGAAGCAGAGCAGAAACTCGTGATCGCACAGGAATCGCTGCGCAAAAGCGAAGAACGTTACCGGACCGCGTTCCAGATGACCCTGGATGCGGTCAATCTGAACCGCGCGAGCGACGGCATGTTTGTCGATTGCAATCGAGCGTTTCTCTCCATCTCCGGATACACGCGCGAAGAGGTCGTCGGCCGCACTTCCGTGGCGTTGTCTATCTGGGCCGACGTTCGCGACCGGCAAAAGCTGCTCGAAATGCTGAATAAGGACGGAGTCT
The DNA here is from genome assembly GCA_036489245.1 of Occallatibacter sp. Taxonomy (GTDB): domain Bacteria; phylum Acidobacteriota; class Terriglobia; order Terriglobales; family Acidobacteriaceae; genus Telmatobacter. The sequence goes on from DASXGD010000392.1 coordinate 5,357, forward strand.
GCCGAAACCTGGAGGCACGCTTCCGCAAGAAGAACGGCGAAGTCATCTGGGCATTGATGTCCGCGTCCCTAATCGAGTTGGATGGCGTGCGATCCATCCTGTCCATCACTCGCGATATCTCCGAGGCCAAGAAAGCGGAGAACGAAATCAAGCGGCTTGCTTTCTACGATCCTCTCACCGGCCTGCCGAATAGGCGCATGCTCCTCGATCGGCTGCGCCATACACTGCGATCGGGGCGGCGAACCGGGCGCAATTGTGCGCTGCTGTTCATCGACCTGGACGACTTCAAAACTCTCAACGATACCCTCGGCCACCACACAGGCGACCTGTTGCTGCAGGAAGTGGCTCGGCGGCTGGTCCTCTGCCTTCGTGAGAGCGACACCGCGGCGCGCATCGGAGGGGACGAATTTGTGGTCATCGTCGAGAACCTCAGCCCGGGTACCGAAGAAGCCGCTGCCCAGGCCAAGGCTATTGCCGAAAAAATACTCGCCCAGACCTCCGAACCGTACACCCTGAATCATCGTGAGTGTCTGAGCACGGCGAGCATAGGAATCACTGTCTTCGGGGAAGGTAAACAGAGCACCACCGAGATTCTGCAACAGGCCGATATTGCGATGTACCAGGCCAAGGCCGCCGGGCGCAACACTCTGCGTTTCTTTGCCCCGGCCCTCCAGGCGGCGGTCAATTTGCGCGCGTCTCTTGAGGAGGAGATTCACGCAGGCATCCGGGAAAAGCAGTTCTCGCTGTGGTATCAGCCCCAGGTCGAAAACGGGCGGATTGTGGGAGCAGAGGCCCTGCTGCGCTGGATGCATCCGCGACGCGGCGTGCTCCTTCCCGCCGAGTTCATTCCCCTGGCCGAAGAGACCGGCCTCATCGTTTCCCTGGGCAAACTGGTGCTCGAACTGGCATGTGCGCAGGCCGCACAATGGGCCGGTCGCTCCGGCGGATCTCCCATTCCCATTGCCGTCAACGTCAGCGCGCGCCAGTTCCGTCAGGTCGACTTTGTGCAGCATGTCCTGGCCACGCTCGATCGCTCCGGCATTGACCCCAAAAACCTCAAGCTCGAAATCACCGAGAGCATGCTCCTGGACAATCTCGAAGAGACGGTCGCGATCATGGAAACACTCAAGTCGCACGGCCTCCAATTCTCACTGGACGATTTCGGAACAGGTTATTCCTCACTGGCCTACCTCAAGCGCCTGCCGCTCGATCAATTGAAGATCGACCGCACGTTTGTGCGCGATATCCGGGCCAACGCCGCCAATGGCGCTGTGGCGCAGGCCATCATTTCCCTCGCCCGCGCCCTCGGTCTGCTGGTAATCGCCGAGGGTGTGGAAACCGACGAACAGAGAGAGATGCTGGCGCATCTTGGCTGCAGCTGTTTTCAGGGTTTTCTCTTCAGTAAGGCTGTTCCGCCGGCCGAATTCGAAGCGCTGTTGCGTACGAGCGCCAATCGCTGATGCCGTTACACCTGATCTCCTGGTCCTAATCCCCTGGTTCGGTTCGCCTTCCGTATTTCCTGCTTGTTTTCATCGCGATTCAACGATAACTTGAGATATGGGACTCCCTTTTCTTCCCTGCGCGCAAAAGTTCGTGAGTTCTCAACCGCAACCGTAAGTTGCGCATCATTTTCCGGCCCTTCCCCTCGGAGGAGTTACGCATATGCCGTCATCGATGGATCCCGCCGCTTGTAGCGGCTTCTCGCGCCGTTCGTTTTTCCGTTTTGCGGCTGGCGCTTCCGCCCTGGCCACCATGCCCATCCTCACCGAATCGCGCCTCGCACTGGCCGCGCGTCCCGACTTCAGCGATCCCAACAAAGGCATCCATATCGACGCCAACGAAAACCCCATGGGACCGTCGGAGGGTGCCCGCCAGGCGATGATGGACATCATCCCCCGGAGCGGCCGATACCTCTTCCCAATGGAGGTCGAGCCGGCAGAGATATTTGCAAAACAGGAAGGCCTGAACCCCGAGTCGGTGATACCGTTCGCCGGTTCGAGTGAACCTCTGCACTATACGGTGCTGGCATTCACCAGCAAGGATCGCCCGCTGGTGATCGCCGATCCCGGGTATGAGGCCCCCATGTGGGCGGCCCAGGTGAGCGGCGCGTCGGTGCTCAAGGTGCCGCTGGCCGATCCCAAGGGTGCGGCCACACACGACATCAAGGCCATGCTCGCGGCGGCTTCCAATCCCGGCGTCATTTACATTTGCAATCCCAATAACCCCACCGGCACCTGTACGCCGCGCAAGGACATCGAATACGCAGTGGCGCATGCGCCCAAAGACACGATCCTGCTCATCGACGAGGCCTACATCCACCTCTGCGACGAACCGCATTCGCTCGACTTCGTCAAGGACGGCAAGAACGTGATTGTCCTGCGGACCTTCTCAAAGCTGTATGGAATGGCCGGCATTCGCATGGGATTCGCC
>DASXGD010000397.1:0-3661 GCA_036489245.1 Occallatibacter sp.
CTCCATCGACATGTGGTTGATCCACCGGTTGGCATATTGCACCGTGACCAGGTAATTGTTGCCGCTCTTGGGATCGATCCAGTAGCTGGGAGCGACCATACCGTCCGACGTGAGCGCGGTGATCACGTCATCGACGACATCTTTCGCAGTGAGTCCGACCAGGCTGGCGCGTTCGCGATCGATGTCCAGGGCCAGACCGGGATAGTTGATGCTCTGCGGAATATAGACGTTCCGCACCCCCGGCAGCGCCTGCACCTGCGCAGCCAGTTGCCGCGCCAGGGCATACGACTTGTCCATGCTCTGCGCCTTGATCTGAATGTCGATCGGCGCGGGCAGTCCCTGGTTGATGACCGCATCGACAAGGCCGCCGGCCTGGTAGTAAGCCGAGAGTTCGGGCATCTCGCGCGCGACGCGGTTCTGCACGCGCCGCATGTACTCGTAGCTGCCGATGCTGTGGTCCTCCTTGAGACTGGTCTGAACGAACGCCGTATCCATCGAAGCATTCGTGGTGTAAATGGCGGAGAGGTCGGGGTAGACGCCGATGTTCGACATGACCATGTCCAGGTCCGCTGGCTTGACTTCGCTGCGGATAATGTTCTCCACCCGGGCGATGTAGTCGTTGCTGACTTCAAGGCGCGTGCCGCTGGGCATGCGCACGTTAATGATGAACTGGCCCGGGTCGGTGCGAGGGAAGTAGGCGCGCCCCATGAAGGGAACACCCGCCAGCAGTACAACCGCAACGCCGCCCAAGATAAGCGCGGCGGTCAGTCCCGGCCGCTCCATCGATCGTTTGGCCCAGCCCTCATACCAGTTCAGCATGGCCTGGAACTTCTCGTTGAACCATCGCTCGAAGCGCCTGAAAGGCCCAGCCTTCTTTCCGCCGCGGTCGGTACTCTCATCGTGAAGGTTGATGAACTTGGCGCAATAGAGCGGCACCACGGTCATGGCGAAGAAGTAAGAGGCAAAGATCGAGAGCACCACGCCCAGGGCCAGCGGCGTGAAGATGTACTTGCTGACGCCATGGAAAAACGTCACCGGGAAGAAGACGATGGAGGTGGTAAACGTAGCGGCCAGCACAGCCATCGCCACTTCGCTTCCACCTCGCTCCGAAGCCTCGTACGGCTTTTCCCCCATTTCCATGTGGCGAAAAATGTTCTCGAGAACGATGACGCCGTTGTCGATGAGGCGCGAAAAGACCAGCGCCAGCCCGCCAAGGATCATGGTATTGATCGACCCGCCCATGTAGTTGGTGATGAGCAGGCAGACCAGCATCGCAAGAGGTACCGAAAGCAAAACCGCTACCGTGGCTCGGGGACTGCTCAGGAAGATCAGGATCATCACGCCCGTCAGCACCAGGCCGATTGTCGCCTCGCGAACCACGTTGCTGATCGCCAGCTTCACGAACACCGACTGGTCAAAGACAACGGCGGTCTTGAGCACTTCCGGGATGTCTACCAGTTTCCTGATAGCCGCCTTGACGCCGTCGACGATGGTGATCGTGTTGCTGTTTCCGCCTTGCTTGAAGATGGGGACATACACCGAGCGCTGCCCGTCGATGCGCACGATGTTGTATTGCAATGCGCCCGCATCGACGGCCTTACCGATATCCGCCACCAGCACCGAAGAGTTCCCAACCGACTTGAGCGGCATCGCGTTCATTGAACTAGCGTCGGGAAACTGGCTGTTGGCGTAGATATTGAAGTCCTTCGACCCGATGCGCACGTCGCCTGCAGGAAGAATAAGGTTGGAACTGTTGACCGACTGCACCACGTCATTGAGGCTCAGGTTGCGGGCTTCGAGCTTCAACGGGTCGACATAAATCTGTATCTGCCGATAGGTGCCTCCGTACGGCTGCGGCACGGAGGCGCCCTGCACATTCGAAATCTGATTGCGCACCTGGAACTGGGCGAGATCTTTGAGACTGGTTTCGTTCAGGCCCTGCCCTTTGAGCGTAACCAGGCATACCGGCTGCGTGGAAGCGTCCATGCCCAGCACGACAGGCGGAAGTGTTCCGGGCGGCAACCGGCGCAGATCCGCCATGGCTAGATTGGCAATATTGCTCACCGCGACGTTGGGATCGGTACCCGGTTTGAAGTAAATCTTGATCAGGCTCACGCCGGTCAGCGAGCGCGATTCGCTGTGGTCGATGTTCGCGCCCAGGGTGAAGAAGCGCTCGAAGGTGTTGGTGATGTCCGATTCGATTTGCTGCGGGGGCATGCCATTGTAGAAGGTGGCCACGACCACGACCGGCATGTCGATCTGGGGAAAGAGGTCCACCGGCATGCGCACAACGGTGAATGTTCCAATTAGCGCCACGACCAGGCAGAGCATGATGATGAAGTAGGGGTATTTGAGCGCGAATCTTGGCATTATCGTGCACCTCCGGGATCGTCTTGAGACCCACTTGGGCCGTTCTCACCCGGTTCGCGTTGTCGCGGCGCACTCTGTCCAGACCCTTTTTCCCGAGATCGGGTGACTCCGGGGGATGGACCCGCGGCGGCGTGGCCTCCATCCTCGCCGGAAGCATTTTCTTCGCCCTTCAAATCGATCATGCCGCCCGTTTCTTGGAATGTTTCTGAGGCCTGCGTGGCCTCGAGTTCAGGGCTGACCTCTTCGCCTTCCTGATATTTGTCCTGGCCGCCCACGATGACCCGATCGCCGGTATTGAGGCCGCTTTTGATCTCGACCAGTTTGGATCCTTCGATGCCAACCTGGACGTGGCGGATATGGACGTGGTTCGCGGAGTCCAGCGCATACACCACGCGCTTCTCTCCATTCAGAACCAGGGCTTCGCTGGGAATGGTGACCACATTTTCAACGTGGCCAAGACGGAGCATGGTGTTGGCATACATCCCCGGAGAAATGGAAAGGTCCTTGTTCTGAACGTCAATCTCAGTCTCCATGGTGCGGGTTTCAAAGTTGACATCCCGCGTAAAGCGAACGATTTTGCCGGTGAGCGACCGGCCTACGGCATCCACGCGGACTGTGAGTTCGTCTCCGTCGTGCACATAGCGAATATCGGACTCGGGCACCGGAATCCTCAGTCGCAGCAGCGAACTTTGCGACAGCCGTACGATGGGCAGATCCTGGCTGTTGGAATTGGTGCCCCCCTGGATGAGTGCGCCCGTGTCGGCATAGCGCCAGACCACGACACCTGAGATCGGCGCCTGCACCGTGGTGTAGTTGTGCAGCGCCTGCACGCGCTGGTTGTCGGCCTCGGCAGCCCCGGAGTGTTGCTTGGCCGCGGCCATGGCGGCCTTCGCCGCATCCACCTGCGACTCAGACGAAAGATCCTTGGCCTGGGCATCGTCCAGTTCCTGCTGCGCGATCAGGCCGGGATGACCCTTCGCGGCTTCCTCGAGGCGCTCGTACGCGCCGTGCAAAGCCGCATGGGTGGCAACCGCTCGAGCGATTTCGTGCTGCGCCTGGGTGATTTCTTCCTTGCTCTGATCCACTTCGAAAACCGTCTCCTGCAACTGCGCCTTGAGTTCCGGAACCTGGAGAATCGCGAGCGTCTGCCCCTGGTGCACAATGTCGCCAATGTCGACGTTGATCTGCTTCATGTAGCCGCTGACCTTGGGGTGTACATCGACCACCTGGTAGGGCTGGAACTGGCCGGCCAGCGTAAGCACGTGCGAGATGTTGCCCCGCTGGGCGGCGG
>DASXGD010000474.1:0-10751 GCA_036489245.1 Occallatibacter sp.
TCGGTCGCTGCAGCAAAATCGAGAGTGAGTGTCAATGCCTGGGTCATGTTGAAGCTGCCTTATCGGGTTGACCGAAGCTTACAGCATGTCTCTTGCAGCAGATTAGGGAACTTCGACCGTAAACTCGCCAGGAGTCGTGAACGTGATGACCCCGGCCCAGATGCACATCAGCTGGGAGGTGTTATCAAGCGTCGGCATGTTGGCGAGCAGTACAGTCGGCGCTCCCGGAACCCAGGGAGCCGGCGTATTCGGGATACAGGGCATGGGGGTTAGTACGCCCAGGGCGGCGGCAGTTGCGGCCGCTACCGTGGGGTTGGCCGGAGACATGCACATGCCGAAGGGCATGATGTTGGTCATCGGAATGTGGTCCATGATGTTGGCGTCCGGCACTTGGCTGGTCATAACCTTGTTCGTGGGAAGCACAACCAGGGAACTCGGCGCCATGCCCATCGTGCACATCATCATGGCTCCCATACACACCTGATTCGGCATCGTCGCAACCTCCCTTTCTATTTTCCTTCGTTACCCCAATATTAGTAGCGACAAAAAAGCCGCCGCAGCGCCACAATGTCGTGCTGTTTTTGCTCTCCGGACGAAAGAGCGAGGAAACCAGGAGGCCTGCAACGGTTCCCGGATTGAACTGCGTCGCCCAACCGCCTGTCGCGTTCCTTGATTCCTCAAGCCATGCTAAACGGGTACGAAAAATTGCGTACTTCCAGACCAAAAACTTCAGGCGTGCGTGCCTGGGGAATTCGAATCAAACCGGCCAAGGGAAGAAAAGCGCCCGAGGCTTTCAAAACTGCGGGGAATGGATCGCCAAGAGGGACGCGCCCTATGATGCCCGCCTTCCGCCGTCTGCGTCAAGATCACACCCGGTTCCGCAGGCCTTTCCGGCTCAATTTGCCGGTATGAGTCCGCCATTCGGATTTGCGCTGGGGACTCGCCAGGTCCGCGATCCGATCTGCCTCGCGCACGATCGATTCCGCCGCCGCCAGGTCCTTGTTTCGTACCAGGGTTTCCGATTTCTGCGCTGCTTCGACAAGGACACGGTCGGCACTCGCCTGTTCCCTTGTACGGAAGACTAAAGCGACGGCGGCGGTCGGAGACGACTCGACGGACGCAGCTGCTACCCTCTGCATGATCCGGTGTCCGGCGCTGAGATCCGAATTGAGGAACCCATAGGCTCTTCCCATCATGCGGAACAGGGCCAAGTCTCGTTCATCCTCAACCGCGGCGACGGCCATCTGCACGCGGCTGGAACGCAGCACTTCCCGTGGCAGTCCGCGCAAGAGCTCGAGTGCGTCGTTGGCCTTGCCCGCCTGCACCAGTCTTCCCGCCGACGCCAGGGCGGCATCCATCTGTCTCTGCAGCCCATGGCGGGCGGTGACGGCCTGTTCGAGCAATAGGCGCAGCGCGGTGTCGTCCCCACCCCTGAGAGCATCCTGCAGAAACTCGATCGCCTCGTCGTAATCGCCCTCGCTGACCAGCTGTTGGGCCCGGATCAGGCGGTCGCGCTTGAGCTTCTGGTTATTGTTCTCACTTTCCTCGGCGCGCGCGAACTCAAGCAGCGAGAGCGCCTCGCTGTTGGCAATTCCTTCTGCCTCGCAGGCTTCGAGAATATTGACCGCGTCTTTTGACTTGCCATCCTTCAGTGCCTCGCGGGCCCGGGACAGGTATTCGCTGCGCCGCTCTTCGACCGAGTGCTGCTGCAGCCTCTCGTTGATCAGGGCTTCGAGAGACATGAGCTTCTCATCGTCGGGGAGACGCTCGCGCGCACTCCGAACCACTTCCAGCGCCTCGCGGGGGCGCAGGTCGCGGCAGCGCTGAAACGTTTCTTCGACAAGACGGCGGTTGGCGAATTCCTTCAGGCGCCGGTCGGCCTGGGCGCTGAGGCGGAACAAGGCCGATTCAGCGGGCATCGCCGCCTGCGCTTCCTGAATGGCGCGAACCACATTCTGAAGCTGTTCGAGGGTCGACGCCAGCGTCACCTGCTGTTCCAGGCTGGAGATCAATTCGCGCCGGCGATTTTGTTCGAGGCCGGACTTCGCGTCCCCGATCAAAAGCTGCACTTCCGGATCGGCGGGCGTCAGCTCTTCCACCTTGTGCAGGGATTCCAGGGCCTTTTCGAATTGCCGGGAGTCGAGCTGCCGCCGCACCGACTCAAGGAGGGCTTTCGCCTCGGCCTTCTTCTTTGCCTCTTCCGCTTCCGCGGCCAGCATGGTGCAGAGGGCGATAATTTTGGAATTCGTCTTGTCGACGTTGAGCGCTTCCTGCGCGGAGGCCATGGCGGATCGAATATCGCCCCTGCGCCTGGCGCTGTCGGCCTGTCGAAGCAGCCCGTCGACCTGCTCCTGCTTTCGCTTTTGCTGCTGAACCTTTTCCCGCAGCGCGAGGAGTTCGGCATTGGTGGAATCAACTTCCAGGCCTTCCCTGAGGACGGTGAGTGCCTGTTCGAAGTCCCGGCGGCTGAGAGCGTCTTCGGCCTGTACGCGCACATTGCGCAACCGCTCATCGCGCTGGCGCTGCACCATGCGGCGTTGAATCTCGCTGAGCAGCTCGCGCGCCCCGGTGTGCTTGCTCTGCACCTTGAGCACCTGCTGGAGAACGACCCGGGCGCGGGTGAAATCCTGGGCCTCGACAAGGCGGCGAGCTTCGGGCAACAGCTCCACAAGCTGCTCTTCGCCCAGTTCTTCGATCACCGAGCGAAGGTCGGCGGCCATCTCCTCGGCCGTCTGGTAGCGGTCGTCCACTGACTTGGCAAGAGCGAAGTCGACAATCTCCTGCAGACCGTGGGGACAATTGCTGCAGTAGTCGCGCAGGGGCGGATGAGGCTCATTCAGAATCTTCTGCATGAGCACGTAGTCCTCGCCGGAGAAGGGCAGCTGGCCGGTGATCAACTGATGCAGCACCACGCCGACGGAAAAGATATCGGAGCGCCCGTCGATCATCTTGTCGCGCAGCCGCTCCGGCGCCATGTAGGGCACGGTGCCGATGATGTGGCCGGTCCGGGTAAGGCTGATGTCCTGGCTGCGGCGTTCCAGGCGGGCGATGCCGAAGTCGAGAAGCTTGGCTTTGCCATCGGGCTGGACAAAGATATTGGCCGGCTTCACGTCGCGATGAATCATGTTGTTGCTGTGGGCGTAGCCGAGCGCGGAGCAGGTTTCTTCAATGATCCGCAGCCGATCCATCATGGTCAACGGCATGTCGCGGGCGATGATCCGGTCCAGCGGATCGCCCTCGACGCGCTCCATCACGATGAAGGGGGTGCCGTTGTCTTCACCGAGGTCATAGACGGTCACGATGTGGGGATGATTCAGGCGCCCTGTTTTTCTGCCTTCTTCATAAAAGCGCGCCAGCATTTCAGGATCGCCCGCTACTCCCTGGGTGAGGGTTTTGACCGCTACCTCGCGGCCGATCTGTCGATCGACGGCGCGATACACAACCCCCATGCCGCCCCGGCCCAGCACCTCGATCACATCGTATTTGCCGATGCGTTTGGTTTCCGGGGTTTTGTCATCCTTTGCAGAATCCACGTTCTCTCCTGCTTTCCGTTAAGACGCCGCTCCACCCTGGTCGCGACCAGGGAAAATCGGGATGCCCGCGCCGGCGGTCATACCGGCCTGAGCATCGCCAGAAATTCCTCCCAACCTTTGGCTCCTCGCCGCGTCGCTCATGGGGGCGAGCGAAGAACCAGGGCGATCAATGAGCCGGTTGCGCCATCCCCTGCTCCAGGGCCGGCGCGGGATGCGGGGGATTCCTGATTTGTCCTGGAAATGTCTGAAAGTTGAATTGGTCGCGGAGAAACTTCTCCGCGTGCTCGCGCTCGTTCAGTTGATCGGCCGGGGCTACGTTGAGATAGCGCATGTATGCCTCGCCGGCATCATCGGCATATCCGTCCGTTTCCTTTTTCTGGGCCGCGTCGTAAATGATGTGGGGCAACCCTACAATTTTCTCGTGCACCATCTTGATCAGGTGTTCCCGCGCCGTATTTTCCAACTGGGTCTGTAACTCATTTAGCTCGGGAAGGGTCCCCTCGGATTTCACACCTTTGGCGTCTTCCGCCTTCACGTCGGTGAGGGTCACAAACTTCTTTTTGTCCTGCTCTTCCACCTGAACCGCTTCGCCCTTCTGGCCGCTGAAGACGTCATCGATCCGGAACTGGAGCACCACCCGATTCGTGACGTCGTACGTGGTTTTCTTGTAGGTGTAGGGCCGGATGATGTCTTCCGTCTTGCTCTTGGCGATGGAATCGAGGTTCACGCGGGCATCGTCGACCTTCTTTTGCGCGGCCGCGACTTCGTTGCTCGCCTCCTCAACTTCCTTCTTCTTGCCCTTGACCTGTGCGCCCTGCAGCGAAGCCTGCGCGGTGTGCAATTCATTCGTGGCCGAGTCGTAAATCCGGTTGGCCTTGTTCCACTCCTCGCTGGGAATCTCGTGCACCCCGGCGATGTAGGTTGAGTCTACCGATTCGACGGTGGGCGGCGCCGCGATGTGGTGTTCCAGAACATCACCCGCGATCAAAAAATCGGGGTCTACATCCTGGCGGAGCGTATCTCCGGAACGAACCACCTTCACCGGCATTCCCGACGTGTCGAGCCCGGCCGCGATCGCGCTTTCCATCTGGTTGGCAAATCCTTCGCTCTGTCGCTGCGAGGTCTGGTCGCGGAACTGTACGCGGATCGATAATTTCGAGTGCATCTCGTGGGCCGGGTCGGCCATTTTCATCTGGTCGCGGACGGCCTCGAGGTTAGCGGCTTTGTAAGCTTCAGCTTCTTTCAGGTAAGACCATCCAAGCTCGGTCCCTGACCCCAGCGGCCTCAGCAGGCTGTGCTTGGCGCGGTCGAGAAACCAGACGCTCAGTTCGTCGCCCAGGTTCTGCATCCGGGTCTGGAACTCCTGCTTCTGGGTTTCATCTTCGGTGAGCTCGGAGGCGCGCTGCAGGTAGGCATACGCGCTCTCAACCGCCTTTTCGTCGCCGATGCCCTGTACGGAGGGATAGGCCTTGGCGATATCCTTGGCCCGTTGCGACGCGGCCGTAATATATCCGGGAGCGAGCCGGACGATCTCGTCCTTCACGATGGCCCGCTGTCCTTCGGGCAGGCTGGTCAGCACCTCGTAAGCGGGAATCAGGTCCTTCTGCAACTCGTAGGTCTTACTCTTTTCTAGCGCCGCATTGGCGGCGACCGCGTCCTGGGCGGCGCCGAATTCCTTCTGCGCGGACTTCAGCGAATCTCTCGCGTCCGGGGTGTCCTTGGCCTCCAGGGCGCTCTGGAACGACTTGATGGCATTCTGCCAATCCTTTGCGTCTTCGAACTGCTGGCCCTGCTGGAGGTAGGCGGCGTAGGCGCCGTCGATGATCCGCGCCACGCGCGGCTCTTCGGGAGCGAACTGGCGATAGGGATGAATCGCCTTCACAGCGTCGTCATACTGCTTGCCGTCCAGGGCCGTCTGCGCGGTGCGAAGGGCCATCTCGAGGGTGTCGCTTGCCTGGGCTACGTCGGCCTTCAATTTTGCCCCTGGCGGGAACGTACCGTCGACATCGCCGATGGCATCCACCAGCCCCTTCGCGGTCTGGAGGTGAACATACCCCGGAGTCGCCGACGCGAGGGCCGCCGTGTATGCGTCGAGTTCTGCCTTCCCCTTGTCGGCCAGAGCGCCCAGGCTGGCTCGAACTGCCTCTGCCAGCTTGATCTCCCGCTCGGAGTTAGGCAGGACCTGGTGGGCCTGGTTGACCTCTGCCCACGCGATTTTCAGGTTTGAGTAGGATGGCGACGCACTCGAGGTGCTCTGCAGGTAGGAGCCCAGTGCCTTTTCTCCCGCTTCGACATACATCCCCGCCAGCACCCGCTTGGCGTCCTCGGTGTGAGGCGAGGCCGGGTATTGGGTAAGGTAGTTCTGCCAGCCCTTTTCCGTGGACACTCGCTGGGCGAGCATGTACTCGGCCTGCTCTACGTTGGGCGCGGCGACCAAGACCAGCCTTGTGCCCTTCTTGATCTGCGGTGCGGCAGCCGACCCATCGCTGCCGTTGGCGATCGGTCGACCGCGCAGATCGGCCGAATCGGCCATGACTGCCGCGGTGAACGTAGCGTTGTGCTCGAATTTGATGCCGTCCGGCACCACGCACCCGCCCTGCCCTTCACCGGTTCCGTAGCGCAACAGCCCGTCCGCGCCCCGCTCCAGAACGCCACCCGGAGCCATACCCACTTTTTGAAATTTGTTGTAAGTGGATTTGTCGATTGGACCGGACTCGGACGAAACGCAACTGCGCAACTCCGCCTTGCCGTTGATAAGCACGTCGGCAATTTGAATGTATGCAGCGCCCGAGGCGCCATCATACAACTCGATCGCCGTAAGCGAAGGCTCCTTTGCCCAGCTTCCCGAACCCGACAACCCCAGAGTGATCCCGGCGAAAACAAGAAAGGCACGCAGACAAGTTCCAGGGCATTTCCCCCGGTGTATGACTCCGAACAAAGCCATGATTTCCCCTTGAAGACGGCTCGACAGGCCGGACACAGAGCCCGCGCCCGCGATAGCTGCTTACGAAATATGTTCAGGACCCCAGCGTCAGAGTTACCCTCCCGTTAGGGATACGGTACCGGTAACCAACGAACAGATTTACTGCTGTTCGCTCTGGCTGATAAACTACCACCTCCCCCAGGGAGGCGCAATCGTTTTCGCTCTCGGTGCGCGGGAGACGAAAGCTGGCGGCTCGGAAAGCATGACCAACCCGCGAACAGATCGAGTGCCTGACCGGACGCTCTCCCAAGCTTCTGCGCCAGAAGTCCAAGCTGCGCCCGACGCGAAACTGGGAAATCAGCGCGCGTTCGTGCTCGCAGTCCGCTTGTTTGCGTCGGACGGCAGCAGCGCGCCCACCGGGGTTTCCTGGAACGCCGCCGGGCCCTCGGCTACCCTTGCCCTGGATTTGATCAAGGCATCCGGTGGAATCAGGGACGCGGGAGGCGATGCCGTCGTAACGGCCGGATTCCCGAACCTTCCATCGGCCCTGCTGACAGCGCGGCGGCTGCAATGGGCGTTCGAAGGGCTGGGGGGCGAGGGCGGAAGCGCGGCGGCGACGATCCTGGTTCATTCCGCCGTGGATCCAAGCGCGGCATCGGCGCAGGCCGCGCTGGAGAAGGCTTCGCCGGGGCGGATTCTGCTGGGCAGCAGCGTTGCCGAATCTGTATTCCAGCTGCCGAACATCATGCTGCGGGATGCGTCGGGTCCCGGAGGCTGGCGCGAAATGTTATGGAGAAGCGCGGCCGCCGCCAATCCCGCCGCGGATGAGCAGTCGATATTGCGCCAGATCCGCGAGCTGGGCCGCGAAGATCCCTGCCCGGCGGAGATGCAGGCGCCGGCCCCGAGGGCAGTGACGGCCGCTGTCCGCGCCGAAGTTGTTTCTGTTGCGGCGCCCGAGGATGACCTGATTGGACCGACCCGGCGCGAGCCACCTCCGGCGCCGGGAACAAAGAAGTGGCTGATCGTGGGCGGAGCGGCAGCGGCCGTAGTGGTATTCGGCGCGGTGCTGATCCCTTTCCTGGTTTCAGGCAATCACGCCAAAACCGCGGTTCCGGCTCCCGCGCCGCCGATCGCGATTCCCGAACCGCCTGCGGCCAATGTTCCGACCCCAGCGCCCGTCCAGCCGACGCCACCGGTGAAAACGCCTTCAACCCAGGCGGGCCGCACCTCGAGCGCGAAGCAGCCCAAGACCGACCAGGCCGTTGCTGCCAGGCCGGAGCCGAGAGTCACCGGCAAATGCGACCTTACCGAGTCTGAGATCCCCAAGACTCTTGATCGTGCCGAGCACTACCTGCATGCCGGTCAGCTAGAAGCAGCACAAGCTCAGTACGAGCGCGTCGTCGGGTGTTCCGCGGCCCACGAAAAAGCGCAGGCCGGCCTGAAGCTGGTGAAGCAACGGATCGAGACCCAGGGGACGTCCGGACCCTGAACTGCCATCCTGTTCAACACGCTGGGTTCAGTCCGGGGCCGGGCATCCTATGTCAGGAAAAGAAGACGGCAGCGACAAGCGTTCGTCCTGGAGCGCCTGCAGCCATGCGCGGATGCTCTCGCGCAGCGATTCGACCGCCATACCGCCATAGGCGGCAGGAAACGGATCAAGCCGCCGTAGCGCGGCGCGCAGCAGCGATGCGGAACCGATGACGTTGTTCCGCTGCAGGTGGTGAAACGCTGCGGTGACTTGAATCAACGCCTGCAGAAAAGTTCTCTCCGGATCCTCACAGCCCAGCCAGATACCTTCCCAGTGCTCGTGCGCCAGAAAGAACTCTTCGTTGCGGTAACATCGCAGGCCATCGGCAAGGGCGCCGCAACTCCAGTCAAGCGTCATCGATCCGACCTTCTCAAATCAGGAAACTGATCCGGTTTGCAGTATTTCCTGAAACGCGACTGCGCTGCAATTCCTGTTCGGCCCGTGCTGTCAAATGGTCAGCCCTGGGGCAGTGCGCGCCGACTCTTCATCTCCCTCAAAAGCAATTCAACCTTGTCGCCGTTTTCCAGCGCCTTGAACTTGTCTTCGAGCGATTCCGATACCATGACCTCCGCAGTCGCGGCATTCTCGGCGGCCTTGGTGTGCACGCGGCTCTTCATGCGCTCCATCGTATGGTCCTGATCCGGGCCGGCGGCCTGGCGGGCTTTGGTCGCGCGTCCCACAACCTTGGCGCGGCGATGCTCGGCCACCAGCATCTCGCAGTGAGCCCGCGTCTCGCTTAACTTCTGGTCCAGTTTTCGCAATGCCTGGCGAAGATTATCGGCCTCATGCTTCTGATCTTCCGCCTGGCTCCCGAACCCCGCCGCCAGTTGATCGTGGCTCAGCGCACGTTCGATGGCTCCGCGCGCCAGGTCGTCCATCCCCTTCTCCACGGCCAGTTCCGCTTTGCGCCGCCATTCGGCCGCCTCCCGCTCGTGCTCGGTTCGCTTCTTGGTGAGCAGGTGCTCGTCGGCAATCGCGATGGCTACCTGGGTCTTCACCTGGAGCAACTGGTTCTCCATGTCCAGAACAACCTGCTTCAACATCCGCTCCGGGTCCTCAGCCTTCTCAACCAGGTCGTTGAGATTGGCGCGAAGCAATGTACTTACCCTGTCGAGTAATGACATACCACCCTCCCCTGAGCTGATAGCTATTAGCTCTTAGCTATTTGCTCGATTCTTCTCGCAACTGACTTTCCTTGCCTGATTCCAAAATCGCCGTGATTCTTCGTACCTCTTTAGCCTCCGATTCCTCAATAACGAGGAACCGGAAGCTAAGAAGCTAAAAGCTAACAGCTAGCTCTTCGGTGCTTCTCCATTCGGCTTCTGGCGAATCGCCTGCACATTCGACATCAACTGCTTGATATCCATGCCGCTGAGAGCCTCAAACAATGCCGGCACCTGGGCCGCGATCTTCGTCATGTCGCCGGTAATCTTGTTCACGCCGGCGCTGCTGTCATTCCCTGTCGAGACGATGGTGATCTTGTCCACCTTCGAGAGCGGCTCGGCCATGGCGCGCACCACATCGGCCATGTTGGTCATCAGCTTGTCCACCACCGCGGCCTGGTTCCATTGCTGATAAGCCTCGGCTTTCACATTCATCGCCTTGGCTTCAGACTCTCCCTTCTGGAAGATGATGGATGCCTCGGCTTCACCCTGGGTGCGGATCGCGGCTGCGCGGCCTTCAGCTTCGGCCGTGAGGCGATTCTTCTCCGCCGCGGCCATGTTCTCGATGCGCTGGCGTTCGATTTCGGCGCCCTTGAGAACCGTGGCAATGAGTTCTTTTTCGTGGCGCAGAATTTCCGCTTCCTGCACCTTGATCTGGCCTTCTTTCTCGACCTGCTGCACCTTCACCTGTTCGGCGGTTACCTGCTGCAGCATCACGTTGGTCTGCAGTTCGTACGACTTGTCGGCCGTGGCCTGCTGGCGCCGGCTCTGCTCGGCATACTCAGCTTTCTTGATCTCCAGATCGCGTTGCGCCTCCGCCTGCCTGGTTTGCGAGGCAGTCTCGGCGATTACCCGTTCCTGATCGGCCAGCGCTTTGGCAACGGCAGATTCCCTTAAAGCAGTGGCGCGCTTGATGGCGGTATCGCGTTCCGCGTCGGCCGTGGCCATTTCCGCGTCGCGCTTGATGCGCGCAATGTCCGGGCGGCCCATGTTGGAGATGTACTCGTTCTTGTCGCGCACTTCCTTGATCGTGAACGAAATGACTTCGAGTCCCATCTTGCTCATGTCGTCGGCGCAGGTGGCCCGCATGCGGTCGCCCACCATCTCCGGCTCCTTCACGATCTGCTCCACGGTCAGCTGGCCGATAATCCCGCGCAGGTGCCCTTCCATGACCAGCCGGATCAGGCCCTCGCGCTGCTGCGGCGGCTTGGTCAGGAACTGCTCGGCGGCCGTCAGGATTGAGGCCTGGTCGCTGCGCACCTTGATCTGCGCTACGGCTTCTACAGTGACCGCCACGCCCTGCTTGGTGTAGAGATCCTGCTGCGGAGCCACATCGAAGCTCATCAACTCCAGGCTCAGTTCGCGGCAGTTCTCCACCATGGGAAAAATCACGGTGCCGTGGCCCTTGATGACCCGGGGACCGCGAAATCCGTACACGATGAGAGCCTCATTGGGGCCCGCTTTGCGATACATCCTGGCCAGAATTCCCATCAGCAGGATCAGCATCAGCGCAGCAATTCCAGCAATCAAAATCGTCGTTGGGTTGGTCATTGCGTTCCCGGTCCTTTCGCCCGGGAGGTTTGAAACAGTGGTCAGTGATCAGT
>DASXGD010000510.1:0-15929 GCA_036489245.1 Occallatibacter sp.
TTTGAAGTTTCGCGAGAATGTCTGGCCGGGCCAGACCGTGACCCTGAGTTTCAGAAGCCCCGACTACGAGTCGTACGACATGACGCTGCATCCTGGGCTCCGCAAAACTGCACAGGAACTGCACGTGGCGGAACTTATCCCCAATGCTCCCGATGTTGCGCCGCGCACAAATAAGAAAGAGTCGGTGGTTTCGAACATCCGCATCCGGTATACGGTGAACTCCCAGGGAAATGTGAACATCGGCAGCGAGGTGAGGACGTTCCAGGTAGTGAACAAGAGAAACGTTCCATGCAACCGGCAGGCGCCGTGCTCGCCGGACGGAAACTGGAAAGCGGCGACCGGGTCGGTGAAGATGGACGCCGGACCCGACCATGAGTATCGCGATGTGCGCGCTTCGTGCATCGCGGGGCCGTGCCCGTTCACGCGCATCGATTCGAGCGGCTTCAGCCAGGGCGGCCGCATCATTACAGCCACCGCTCTGGACTGGTCCGATACCGCGACCTTTCTGCTCGAGGCAGAAGTGTTTCGCACCGTGGTCGATTCGAACGTGCGCGAGTCGTATCCGGTCAAGTTCGGGCAGACGCTGAACTTTACCCTGCCGCCCACCGAAGAAGGAGTCAGCATACTGGCCGAAGTCGATGGCACTCCCATGGTCTTTCCGCTGGGGCCCGCTCTATACCTGAGCTGGGCCACCTGCAACGCGCGAACCAACCGGGAGGCAGAAAAGTCGACCGTGTACAGGTGCGAGCTGAAGCCCGGGTATCGGTTTTAAGGAACAAAAACAAGGAAAAGGGAATTGGTTCAAAAGGAAAGCGAACCGAACCGTGCGGACCGAGGTTGAAGACGAATCAAATTTTTTGATCGCCTCCTGTCTCGATCGTGGTGTATTTTTTCCCCATGTACATTGGGCACCGGGGTCTGCGCGAGGAAGGCTCTTCCTTCGGAGAACTGCGCGCTACGGACAGAATCAGCGACGGAAAGAGCCCAGATCAACGAGCACATTATTCCGTATAGGGGGCGGTAGCCTGAAGGAACGTCAGCGGCGACCTGAGGTCGCATGAAGCGCGCTTCAAGTGGAATCGAGAGTAGTTTAGATAAGCAAATGTAACGGACGCGGGATGCATTGGGTCGATCGTTTGCCGTCGTCCTGCACTGAAAGACGCTGAAGAGACTTTGTTCCGGTTGCCCGCTCGAAGGCAAGCGCCGATTTCAGCGTGATGGGCAGAAAGGAGGCGACCATGACTGACATCACCGCGGGTATTCCTCGCGCCAAGCTGAAGGAGCTTGTGGAGCGGCATGGCGAAAGCCTGCTCCGCGATCCCGACCGCTGCGAAGGATTATTGAAGGACTACTGCGGTGCATACCGGCGCGAGATATCGGCGCTCATGGGAGCCATGGAAGAGAGGATCCCGCTGGAGTTGAAGTCCTCGTGGCAGACCGCGATGACGCCGGAGGCGATGCGGGCGCGACTGGTGCAACGGCTGGAAGAGAACCGGGGGTTGGCGCCCGAAGTGGCAGGATGGGCTGTCGATGCCTGGTCTTATGCGCTCGGTGTGGGCCTGGCGCGGCGTTCGGATCGCGTGCAGGAAGCCGCGACGGAAAGTTCCGCAGGGATTGCGGCCGGAGCGTTGCCGGCGGGAAACTCATCGCCGGGCATTGCCGGCCGCGTGCCCAGTGACGCGGCGGGGAGCGCCACTACGCGAACAAGCGACGAGACCGCGAAGGTACTCTCGATTGCGCAAATGAGCACGCCCAAGAAGGCGGGAGTTGGCGCAGCCGCGGCTTTGATTTTCGGTATGGCGGCCTTTGCGGTCATGAAGCATCATCCGGCTACTCCGCCTCTCGCACCCGCGCCCAACCCGACACCGGCCCCGATCGCAAATGCTGCGCCGAAGCCGGAGATCAATCAAGATGCTTCCGGCGACAGCAAGAAAATCGAGGGCGCTGATAACGTGGCTGGAAAAGACACTGCAGTTCAGTCACCGCGGTTTTTGCCTGTTGGAACGGTCGTTTCGGTTCACCTGGACGCGGCGGTCAATTCCGATCATTTGAACGTCGGCGACTTTCTCGATGCGACCGTGAACTCGCCAGTCACGGTCGATGGGAATCTGGTGGTGTCTTCGGGCGCAGAGGCCCGTTTGAAGGTGACCGGGCTCGAGCGAACCGCCAAGGATGGCGAAGCCGAGCATCTGCAACTTGCGCTCGTGGAACTTGGGACCGAACAGGGACAAGTGCAGGTGACAACGAGGGCCAGGCAGATCGATGGACCCACGATGCATGTCGAACAGGCCAAGCGAGGAATCGGATCCGCAGCCGGAGCGGTCGGCGGCTTTGTGAAGGGCAAGCTCTTCCATCATGGCGGCGCTGGCGCGGCCCCGCCCAAGGGACAGCCCGTGATGGTGGCAGCGGAGACGCCTATCCACTTCCGGCTCTCGGCAGGCGTGAAGCCGCCCGTCGAGGCACTTGCAAATAAGTGAAGCCAGGGTGAGTGCGGTTGTATCGGAAGGGGGGAAAGGATGGCGGTAAGACCGGGCGGGGAATATGCGGGCCGGCCGCTGCATATTATCTGGCTGCTGGACTGTTCGGGTTCGATGGCGGAGGGGGGCAAGATCGAAGCGCTGAATAACGCCATCCGCGAAGTGGTACCGGCGATGCGCAAGGCCGCGGAAGGGAATCCCGAGGTGCAGTTCTTTGTCCGCGCCATGCGATTTTCGAGCGGGGCCAGCTGGCATGTCGGGAAGCCGACTCTGCTTGCCGATTTCAAGTGGGTGGACCTGCAGGCGGAAGGCGAGAGCGACCTCGGGCAAGCATTCGCGCTGCTGGCCCGGGACCTCGAAGAATTACCGCAGAATACGCGCATGTTGCCGCCCCAGGTGGTGCTTGTCTCCGACGGGAAACCTACTGACGATTGGCGCAGCGCATTGCAGGCGTTGCTGGAAGTTCCGTGGGGAAGACGAGCTGTGCGCCAGGCCATTGCCATCGGGCAGGACGCCGACTACGAGACGCTGCGGAAGTTTGTCGATCATCCCGCGCGGCCGGTGTTGCGCGTCGACAACGCCGAGCAACTGGTCCGGTATTTCCGTTATGTTTCCACCTCTGTGACCGCAACGCTGCCGGGCAAAGATGCGCCCCCGGCGCCGGAAATCGCGCCAAGGATCTATGACGACTCTGCCTGGTGATGCCCGGCCCACGGTCGAAGGGCGCAAGGGGATGAGCTGGAAAATGGCTCATGCATGTGTGCGAGGCAGCGCGCATGTGCGATCGGGATTGCCCAACCAGGACGCGGTACAGTGCGTCGTGATTGGCGGCAACGGCCCGTCCACCGAAGTCGCAGTGGCCGCGGTATCCGACGGGCACGGAGGCGCCCGCCACTTTCGCAGCCAGCTCGGATCGTCACTGGCGGTACATGCGGCGGCGCATGCCCTTTCCGGCTTCCCTTTCCCGCGGGCACTCGGAACCAATGGGTATTCGATCGACCCGGCCCGGGTGCAGGCGGTGGAAAGGATGATCGTTGACAGCTGGCTGGCAGCGGTCTTGTCGGATCTCGAGAATCATCCTTTGACCGAAGAGGAGTTGAACCAGCTGCAGGCCAACGACTGCCCCGAGAGCAGGAAAGCTGTCGAGACGATGCCGGCCCTGGCCTATGGAGCGACGCTCCTGGTCGCGGCAGCAACGGAGGATTTGATCCTTCTCCTGCAACTCGGCGATGGGGAAA
The DNA here is from genome assembly GCA_036489245.1 of Occallatibacter sp. Lineage (GTDB taxonomy): Bacteria > Acidobacteriota > Terriglobia > Terriglobales > Acidobacteriaceae > Telmatobacter. Next base: position 3,716 of record DASXGD010000510.1, read on the forward strand.
TCCTGAGCGTGGGAAGCGGGGGAGAAACAACCCGTCCCCTGCCGGCCGACGCGCGGCTGGTCGGCAACCAGACCACCTCTTTATGCCAGCCCGATGCGTGGCGGCAGTTTCGATCCGCATGGTTCTCCGATCCGGATTTGCCGGCGCTGGTTCTGCTCTCGACCGACGGCTATGCGAATTCGTTTCGCTCCGACCGGGACTTTCTGCGGATCGGCTCGGATTACCTCGCGATGATCCAGGAGCAGGGAATCGAAACCCTGGCCGAGGAATTGCCCGGGATCCTGAACGAGGCTTCACAACAGGGAAGCGGCGACGACATCACGCTGGCGATTCTGCAGAGTGAATTGCGACGGAGCGCCGGTGAGGCAACTGGACCAGGAACGAAGCCGAGGATTTCGCTGGAGCCGCGATCATCACTGCTGACCACCATCCCAGCTTCGGAGTCGAAGGAATGATGGATGGGCTGCTGAAGCAAGGCCAGATGCTGGTGGCGCGGAATATGGAATCGGCGGTTGTCATCGAAGACGTGCTGGGGGAAGGCGCGCAGGCCGAGGTGTATCGCGCCCGTATCGGCGATTCCTGCTTTGCGGTGAAATGGTACAAACCGGAATATCTCGGCGTGGATTCGCGCCTGTGGGACCGCCTGAAGGTTGCCATCGATGCCGGCTCGCCGACGGAACAATTTCTGTGGCCATTCGATTTCGTGTCATTGCCGCGAACGACAGAGTACGGGGGCTACCTCATGCCCATCAAGCCTCCCGAATACATCAGCATGGTTGACTTGTTGCGCCGCCAGTGCGAGCCGGCGTTTCGCGCACTCACAATGGTGGGATTCAACTTGGCGAACAGCTTCCTCAAGCTCCATGCGGAGGGGTTGTGCTATCGCGACATGAACTTCGGCAACGTGTTCTTCCATCCGGACACCGGAGATATTCGCATCGCCGACACCGACAATGTGGACGTAAATCTTAAAGCGGGTGGCATAAAAGGCACCCCGGGTTTCATGGCTCCGGAGGTGGCAAAGAATCTCATTCAGCCAAATGCCATGTCCGATCGCTTTTCGCTGGCGGTGCTGCTTTTCTATATCTTCATGCTCGGTCATCCGCTCAAGGGAAAACGCGAACTCACGCTGCCGTATGATGAGAGCGATCCGGACAAATCGCGCCGCCTTTGCGACGATGATCCACTGTTTGTCTATCATCCCCAGGACGACTCCAACCGGCCCATTCCCGGCGAACATGATGCCGTGCTCAGCTTCTGGCCCATCTATCCGGCCTCATTGCGAAAATTATTTACGCGTGCATTTACCGAAGGGCTTCGGGATCCGGATGCGCGGGTCATGGAAAACGAGTGGCGCAAGGAAATGTGCGCCGTTCGGGACGCCATATTTTATTGCGATCGCTGCACTGCGGAGAATTTTTATAATTTGGACCGGGCGCGGCAAAAGAAGGCCATGAATCCTTGCTGGGGTTGCGGAAAAGCGCTCGAGACTCCGCCTCGGATGCGCCTGGGTGGAGAACACGAACCGCTGTTTGTAGTGCTGAGCCCAGGCAGCAGGCTGTTTCCTCATCACCTGGAGTCAGACCCGTACAATTTCGATCGTGTCCTTGGAGAGGTCACCGAAACTCCACGGGAGTTGCGAAATCTTTCCGGCAGCAGTTGGACCTGCCGCGGAGCCGACGGGTCGACCTTTGAGGTTCGAAACGACGAAGCCCTTCCCCTCATCAGCGATTTTCAAATAAATTTCGGAAGGATCGAGGCCCAGGTGCGGATTCGATAGTGGCCCGTTGCCGGCTCGGCGTGTGACAGCACGTGCTTACATTTTGATCCACGTAGTAATCGCGAATATGGATTACTCAGGAAACCAAAAATGTCCCAATTATCGCGATCTGCGGTCTTCGGGGCCAGGGTTTTATCGGATCCAGGCATCGAATCGCCCCGGAGAACATAAGCAACGGCTTACCCCCATTATGGTATGATGACTCCATTCGACTGTCCTTCGGCAGTTCACGAATCGGTGCTTTCTGTTGATCTCTATCCCCGGTTGAACATCGAATCGAAATAAGCTAGTACAAAGATACTGATGCCAAGTTAGCATTTCGAAGCCGTATCAAATACGAAATGACGCTCTGCCTTCGCTAATGCTCAAGATCGATAATTTTCTACTGTCAGCCTGATCGCCCGGGGGCCTCGCTTCATGGACGCAAGTTCGAAGTCGTTCGCCTTGAAATTGAACTTTCGCGAGATCGGATGCTTCCTGCCGATGTGCCTATCCTGCGTGGCCTGGCTTCCCAAGCAGGCGGCGCGCGAGAGAACCTCCGCTGTTCGAAGAACGAGGGTGTGAATGGCTTCAGCCCTTAAAAACTCTGAGCGTGCGGGAAAGATTGTTCAGGCCGCGGCGCAGTTGTTTGCGCGCCAGGGCTACCATGGGACCAGCACGCGCGAGATTGCCCATCTTGCCGACATCAGCGAAAACACGCTCTTCCGTTATTTTCAGCATAAGGAAGATTTATTCTGGTCGGCGTTGGAAGCGTCATTCAGTGGGGTGCCATTGCGCAAGGATATTCTGGACGGCATAGCTGAATGCGAAGCCCCGGAAGTAGTTCTGCCCCGGGTCCTCGCCCTGCTGGTGGAGACGATCACATTCAAGCCGCAACTGCTCTGCCTGATAGCGGTGGCGCTGATCGAACTGCGCTGGAAAGCGGAGTCGATCTGCCAGCAACATCTTTCACCAGTCTTCGCGGCGTTTACCCGCTACCTGGCGCAGAATATCGAGATGGGCAGAATTCGAAATCTTGATCCGCGCATGGTCACCTCGGCGTTGGCCATGACCGTCATTGTCCACCCGGACCTTTCAAGGCTCATAAGTGGAGCCCCACCGCCTCACCCCGATAGTCGCGACGCAGTTCGGGCGTACACGAAATTCTGGCTCGATATCCTGACACCGCAACCGATCAACCGTTCTCGGGACGCACTGGAAATCACCGAGACCTCCACGTATTAATACTTTCGTGTTCTTGCGCAGCGCGCACAATTTTGGTTTATTGCCGTAACAGGAGGGGACTGGAGTTACATGCAACTTAAAGGTCAACGAACGGTGGTTTGCGGGGCTGGCGGATTCATCGGCGGACATCTTGTCAACAGCCTGCTGGCCAGCGGCGCAAATGTGATTCGAGCCGTCGACATCAAGCCGCTTGAGGAGTGGTACCAGGCGTCATCGGACGTGGAGAACTGCGTTCTCGATCTGAAAGATCGGGACAACTGTCAGCGGGCGGCAAGAGGGGCTGATGTGGTATTCCAGCTGGCGGCGGATATGGGCGGCATGGGATTCATCGAAAATAACAAGGCACTTTGCATGCTGAGCGTTCTAACCAACACGCATATGTTGCTCGCGGCGCGCGATGCCGGCGTCGAGCGGTTCTTCTATTCTTCTTCCGCTTGCGTATACAACGCCGACAAGCAAAAGACTCCGGAGGTGGTTCCTCTGACGGAAGAGGACGCTTATCCGGCAATGCCCGAGGATGGCTACGGATGGGAGAAGCTCTTCAGCGAACGGATGTGCCGGCACTTTGAAGAGGACTTCGGCCTGCAGTGCCGCGTGGCCCGTTTCCACAACGTGTATGGCCCGCTCGGAACGTGGACGGGCGGACGCGAAAAGGCTCCCGCTGCGATTTGCCGCAAGGTCCTGGAAGCCAAGATGAGTGGAAAGCACGAAATCGAGATCTGGGGCGATGGCAAGCAGACGCGCAGCTTTATGTACATCGATGATTGTACGCGTGGTACGCAGGCGATTGCAGAAAGCGAAATTCACGAACCGATCAACCTGGGATCGAGTGAACTGGTAACCATCAATCAGCTGGTCGACATTGTGGAAGAGATCGCAGAAGTGAGGTTGCATCGCCGCTACAAGCTCGATGCGCCCAAGGGCGTGAACGGCCGCAACAGCGACAACACCAAGATCGTTCAGTACCTTGGCTGGGAGCCGTCTATCCGACTCAAGGATGGCTTGCGCAAAACCTACGAGTGGATCGCACAAGAAATGCGCTCCCTCGCTCACGCATGACCGGGCCCGGCGCAGGCGCGCCTATGGGCGGAGGCGGGGAATCGAAGATGGAGAGACCAAACATACCTCGGGGCGAGAGCCGCCGGATTCTCGGCGTCGATTTCTATGCAGGAGACGTGGATGGTGCGATTAACCAGATTTCCAGCGGCGGGCTGCTGGTTGTGCCGGCTGCGCCGGCCCTGAAGGATATTGCATGCAACGAGTCGTACCGTGACGCTATTACGAATGCGGACGTCGCCATTCCGGATTCATCGTTCATGGTGCTCCTCTGGAACTGGTTCGAAGGAGATTCCCTGAGACGCCTGTCGGGACTGAAATATCTTCGCCAGCTTCTCCTGCGAGAGGACGCGCGCGCTGCGGGAAACACTTTCTGGGTGATGGCGGGTGAGGCCAGCACCCGAAACAACGTCCGATGGCTTGCATCGAGAGGGATTCTGGTGCCGCCGAGCCGTATTTATGAGGCTCCTATGTACGGCTCTGAAATTGATGATCCCGTACTGATCGAGCGTTTGCAAGATCTTCAGGTGAAGCACATTGTGATCACGATCGGCGGCGGTACCCAGGAACGTCTCGGGCTGTATCTGAAGCGAAACCTTAACTACCGTCCGGCAATTCACTGCATTGGAGCCGCAATAGCTTTCCTGAGCGGAGACCAGGTGAAGATTCCAGAGTGGGCGGACCGTTTTTATCTGGGATGGTTCTTCCGTTGCGTTTCTGCTCCCGCGCGATATGTTCCACGATATTGGTCGGCTCTCAAGCTTGTTCCACTGCTCCGGCGTTATCGCGACAAGCTTCCGCCGTTGCAAGTTGAAACGCCGCCTGCCGCGCGAGCAGAAGCCTAGTTGACAAAGAAGAAACTGCGCAGTTCGAACTGAGTGTTGATCACTCGAAATCGGATAGTACGTGTCAAAGAGATACCGAGAGATGGGTGCCATGATATCTTTTTTAGTGCTCCATCCTGCTCAATCCTCGAATCAGCGACGGGTGAACTAATGCGTGTTCTCGTCAGCGGGGCTGCTGGTTTTCTGGGTTCACATCTAACCGATGCCCTTCTTGCCGACGGGCATTCTGTGGTCGGGGTTGACAATTTTTGCACAGGATTCCCAGAAAACATCGCGCATCTTGGGAGTGAGCCCAGGTTTGAATTCGTCGAGCAGGACATCTGCCTGGGATTCGATCCCGGCTCCATCGATTACGTGTTCAATTTTGCCTCGCCCGCCAGTCCTCCGGACTATCTGAAGCTGGGGATCGAAACCCTGATGGTCGGCTCGATCGGAATTCGTAACATGCTGGAGCTTGCCAGAAAATATGGCGCGAAATTCCTGCAGGCCTCAACCTCTGAATGCTACGGCGATCCCCTGGAGCACCCGCAGACGGAGGAATATTGGGGACATGTGAACCCCATTGGTCCGCGGTCAGTTTACGACGAGTCCAAGCGTTTTGCCGAAGCGCTGGTAATGGCGTATCACCGCTACGAGGGAGTCAATACGCGCCTGGTGCGCATCTTTAACACCTATGGTCCCAGGCTGCACGGAAACGATGGGCGTGTCATATCCAATTTCATGACCCAGGCCTTGCGAGGCGAGGACCTTACCGTCTATGGAGACGGCAGCCAGACGCGAAGCTTCTGTTATGTATCGGACGAGATCGAGGGAATCATGGGCTTGTCGCGCACCGACGAACACTTGCCGGTGAATGTCGGCAACCCTTGTGAATGGACGGTCCTGGAGTGCGCCCGTGCAGTGTTGCGAGTTACCGGCTCAAAGAGCAGGATCGTTCACCGCGCTCTTCCGCAAGATGATCCCGTTCAGCGCCAGCCGGACATATCGAAGGCACGCCGTCTATTTGGCTGGGAGCCTAGAATCGATCTTGAGACCGGGTTGAAACTGTGCCTGGAGTATTTCAGCCGGTACGTTGTGACATCGGCCTGATTTAAGCCCGCGGAGCCTTCCTCGGCTGACCAGTGCTTTTCATTGAGCAGCGGCGCCGGCGGCTGGGATGAGTGCGGACGGGAAGAGTCAAATGAGCCGGAAGGCGAGCGTTGCAGTTATCATTCTGACCTACAACGAGTCTTTGCATCTGCGGCGTGCCCTCAACCACGTGCAGAGCTTCGCTCAGGAAGTCTTTGTTGTCGCTTCGTTTTCAACCGACGATACGATGGATATCGCGCGGTCCAACGGCGCGCAGGTACTGCAGCATCCATTTCAAAACCAGGCAAAGCAGTTCCAGTGGGCTCTTGACCACGCGCCTTTGACTGCCGAATGGGTGATGCGACTGGATGCCGACGAGGTGATCGAGGCCGATCTAAGTCAGGAGATCATCGCCAGGCTTCCCGAACTAAGTTCCGATGTTACGGGCGTCTATCTCAATCGCTAGACGATATTTCAGGACAAGTTCATCCGGCACGGTGGAAGATACCCGATGTTGCTTCTTCGCATCTGGCGCCGTGGAAAAGCACGCATCGAGGACCGCTGGATGGACGAGCACATCTATTTGATCGAGGGCCGTGCCGTAAGATTCGCGGGTGGATTCGCCGACCACAGCTTGTTCGACCTGACTTTTTTTACGGAGAAGCATAACAAGTACGCGAGCAGGGAAGCGCTGGATGTAGTCGCTACGCGCCTGAACCTATGGCAACCCCAATCGGGATCGGTCCTTTTGCCTGGGTCGCGGATGAAGCAGGCTGCAATCAAGCGATTTATAAAGGAAAGAATCTACAATCGCATCCCCTTCGAGGTTTCCGTGTTTGCCTACTTCTTCTACCGTTACATCTTCCGGCTCGGGTTTCTCGACGGGCGCAAAGGCCTTGTCTATCATTTTCTGCAGGGTTTCTGGTATCGATTTCTTGTCGGCGCAAAGGCCTGCGAACTGGAAGCGGCGCTCCGAAACGTCGCTACGGCAGACGAAGCGCGCAGGGAGATTGCTCGAGTTACGCGCCAAAACATTGTCGCGGAGTAACTGAGTTACCGATATCTGTAACTTCTCTTCTATGCCGAGCAAACTTCGCTGGCAATCTTGCGTAAATCGGGGAGAATATCCCCCAGGGCGGCGGCCGGGGACGACCGTGTACCGAGGGCGAAGTAGGCCTTGCGGTAGAGCGGAAAGAGCCTCTCATAGATCGCTGCGGAGGCGGGTTCCGGCGCGTAGACCGTGAATTCAAGGCACAATGCCGCCTGGGCTTCTTCGACAGTCGCGTACGCGCCTGCCGCCAGCATCGCAAAAATCCCGGACCCAAGACTGGTGGGCACTCCGGCCGGCACCAGCACAGGCTTGCCCAGCACATTCGCATACACCTGGTTGAGGACAGGGTTGTTCTGCGGGATTCCTCCGGCGTTGATCACTCGATCGACGGGAACGCCGTGTTCCGCCATGCGGTCGAGAATGATGCGGGTGTGGAAAGCGGTTCCTTCGATGGCCGCAAAGAGTTCGTCCTGCGCGGTGTGGATAAGGTTCCACCCCAGCGTCACTCCGCCCAGCTCCGGGTTCACCAGCACCGTCCTGTCGCCATTATCCCAGCTCAGGCGCAGTAGCCCGGTTTGTCCGGCACGATAGTTTTCGAGGCCTTGCGCGAGCGCGGAGACTTTGACCCCGGCACGGCGCGCGACGGCTTCAAAGATATCGCCGGTGGCGGACAGGCCGGCTTCAATGCCGGTGAACCCGGGGTGCACGCTCCCGGGCACGATGCCGCAGACGCCGGGGATGAGGTCGGTCTCGCGGGCCATAGCGATGATGCAGGTGGAGGTCCCCACCACGTTGACGACATCGCCTTCGCGGCACCCGGCGCCCAGCGCATCCCAGTGCGCGTCGAAGGCTCCGACGGGAACGGCTATGCCTGGCCGGAGGCCCAATTCGCCGGTCCACTGTGGAGCGAGGCGACCGGCAAGGTGGTCCGAGGTCTGATACTCGCCAGCAAGCTTGTCGCGCACTCCATCGAATAGGGGATCGAGTCTGGACAGGAATTCCTGCGGAGGCAGGCCGCCCCACTTGGGGTTCCACATCCACTTGTGGCCCATGGCGCAGACGCTGCGCTTCGCCTCGCGCGGATCGGTGATGCCGCAGAGGGTAGCCGCGACCATGTCGCAGTGCTCAAACGCCGAGGCAAAGCGTTCGCGCTTGTCCGGGTTGTGGCGCAACCAGTGCAGGAGCTTGGCAAATCCCCACTCGTGGGAGTAGACGCCGCCGCACCATTCAATGGCTTCGAGATTCTCGGCGTGGGCGAGCGCGGTGATCTGCTGGGCTTCTTCGTGGGCGCGATGATCGCACCACAGGTAGTACTCGTTGAGGGGCTGCATGTGCGCGTCGACAGGCACCACGCTCGATCCGGTGGTGTCCAGGGCGATGGCTTCGACCTGTTCGCCGGAAATGCCGGCCGAGGCGACCGCTTTGCGGGTGGCCGCGGCGAGGGCGCGCATGTGGTCGGCGTGCGCCTGGGTGGCGTAGTCGGGGTCTTCGCGCTTGCGGTGCAGCGGGTAGTCTTCCACCGCGGTGCCCAGTCGGCCGCGCTGGCTGTCCACGATGGAGACGCGAACGCTCAGTGTTCCGAAGTCAACTCCTGCAACGATGGCCATGCGTGATTCTGCGGGCTCCCGAGAAAACGTTTGCCGGAAAAATTCACATTAGATTCCTTGTCCACCGGCTGTCAAGCCGACGGTTAAACGGTGGACGAAGTCAAGAATTGCTGAGTTCCGGTGTGCGGAATGAATTTCGGTGGTGCTGCCGTCGATGTAGACATCGAAGCGCAGGCGTCGATGCTTCGACTTTGGCTCTAGCTCATCTCCTTCACAGTGATTTCATATCTGAAGTTATCCAGATCGAACGGATTGACGCGCCTTTCCGAGGTCTCCGCCTGCGGATACATAAAGTACACCACAGGTTTGTTGGCTGATCCGGGTAGCTCGACATCATGAGCGTAGTTGTATGCCATCCAATTCATCTCCCATGAACCGAACAGGTGATCTCGGGCTCGCGACACGATTTGATCGCTCAGCGGACGATTTCCCGGAGGTTCCTCCAAAGCTACTTTCCGGACATCGGCCGGGTCCACAGGCACCCATCCATGCTCGCTCAGGTAGACTTCCACGCGACAGTGCTGTCCCTTGGTTGCTTTGTCGGTAGCCACTCCGAGGCTTTGATAGCCGAGCTCTGATTTCGCGATCCGCAGACCATAGACATGCCGAGCCGGCAAGCCCACGGAGCGCGCCAGGCCGACATACAAAGCGTTCAAGTCGGCGCATTTGCCGCCCATGTCGCCGGACTCCAGCATGAATCGAATGTCGCCCCGGCCGCAGCCCCTGACCTTGGGATCACGGAACGTATTTGCCACCACCCACTCATAAATAGCCCGCGCCTTCTCCAGGTCGGTGGTCGCGCCGGCGGTTGCCTTCAACGCAGTCGCTTTCACAATCCCGTCTGTCGGGACGTATAGGCTGGGCTGAAGAAAGTAGTCCTGTTCCGTCCGTGGCGGCGCTTTTCCTGGAGAGGACAAATCGACGGCGTAGTTTTTCAAGGAGACCCGGCTAGTCAGCGTCAGCACCGGCCTAGCGTTTGCGGCATACGTCGCGGACACGATCCCGAGAGCGTTTTGCTTGTCCTTGCTCAGCCTGGCCGTTCCGCCCTCGGCTGCGAACCGGGCTGAAATTGTCTTTTGATAAGGCGTGTTGCGAGTCAGCGGCGCTGGCAGCCAAATGTGACTGACACCGTCGGGTTTCAGCAGCTCAACTCTGGTGACGACCTCGAAAGTTCGCCATCCGCCCGCCGCTTGGGTATCCGCCAGGAGGGGCAGCGTCTTGGTAAGAGCCCAACCAGCACAGATTGAGCCATTCGCCCGCAGGAAACTTCGCCGATTCATAACTCGCCTCAAGAATTGCCGTTCACGATGATCGGGTGGGAACCAGCGCCTGGTTGAAAGGAGACAGATTCAGCCCAAGGCTCGAAATCGATGTTCGACACTGTCACTGCATTGGGAAGAAGGTGCGCTAAGGGAACATATTCGCTGCTTGCCCACGGTGCCTGCATCCACCGAACGGATGAGGTGCACCAAGCGGCGGAGACTCGCGCGGGGCTACCCCCGTTTTGCGAGTACATAACGCCAATGCGGAGGTTGGCAACGTCCGACAGTCTTTTAGGAAGGCGGCGGGGTGTTGGCGGGCAGGGTGACTGACCCCATGCGTCCGGAGTTCTCATCGACAACGATGATGCGAACCGATCCGGCGCCGGGTTTCGAGGGTAAGGGCTGGTCGAAGGGAATGCCTTCGCGGAGAACCTTCTGATAGGTCGCGGGCTTTAGGCGAAGAGCGAGCGTTCGGCCTGTGACCCTGGCATGCAGCGTGTCGTCGTCGCGCTCGATCAGGAAGAAATCGAGCCTGTCGGTCCAGAACTCACCGGACTGTGAATCGCCGGACCGGGCCATCTCGAGATCCGTGGCCGAAACGCCGACTTTCAGAATGCGAGACTGGGCAGCACCGGAGGGGATTGCGGTGAGGGCGATATCGTTCATATCGCGCGGCTGCCACACGGCGCGCTGGAAGCGCTGCCTAAGCGTGGCCGGCTCCTTGTCATACAAGTAACCGGTGCGGTAGCGCAGGGTGAGGTCGTGGCGGGCGGCGAGCTTGACGGTGATGAGGTGATACTTGTCGTCGGCGGGCCCATCGGGCGTGAAGCTCAGCAGATAGGCGGCGCGGCCATCGGCGGCGATGCCATTGAGTTCGGCGGCAATGTCGCCCGCGCGGCGGAGGGCGCGACCGCCCGTGGCTTCAGCAAGGTCGCGGAAGGTGCCCTGGATGGTGTGCGTGTCCTGGTGCATTTCGGCGGCATAACGGCCAGTGGGATTGGGCGGTGGGGGCGGTGGTGGGTTCGCGCCTTGCTCTTCAGGTTCCTGGAGCCTGGCCTGGACAAGCCGATTTTCAAGATCGGCGGTAATGACTCCCGCCTCCAGTTGCGAGGCATCGAGCGGGTAGATGCTGACACGGGCTTCATTGAGGGCTTCGCGGGTGCGCATGGCCAGAGGGTCAATAAGCGTCTGACCCTGCTCTTCGCGGACAGCCGCCTGGCTGCTCCAGTCGGCCAGGGCGTTGTCGCTTGATATCGAGATCAGCGATTTGTGCCCGGGGAGTATTGCAAGATGTCGTGCAATGATCTGCAGGCGAAAGAGTGCATCTCGCTGCGGATTGCTGCCCATCGATCGGAGTTGGGGATCGACGCCGTGGTTCTCCCCTTTGGCGGTGTCTGTCCCTGAATAGCTGCCATCGGGATTGCTGCCGTCATTTCCGTTTACATAGGCAAGATCGCTGGTATGCGCCACCCAATCGATGTGCTGGCGGTTGCGCTGCTCCTCGTCCTGGGCGCGGGCCAGGTCCTGGGCCTTGGGCATCCAGCTGGTGAGTTTGGCGGCGACTCCGGCGTGATCGCTGGTCGGTTCGAGCAGGACTTCGAAGCCATAGGTGCGCTGGATGTACAGGCCCACCGCTTCGCCCGCGGGAAGACTTTTGAGGAAGCGCAGCATCTCCTCGCGCGCGTAGGACAGGTCGCCCCAGGCAAGGTTGGCAGCGTCGATGAGCAGAACGGAGGAGTGGGTTTCCTGCGAGGCCGGCGCGGGATCTGATGCGGCCCGGGGCGCGGGACGGTTGGTGATTACCTCTTCGACGGGAGCGCTTGCGGCCGGGCCGGAGGGAGTTGCAACCGCCGGCGCGGTGACCTGGCTGGCCTGGGCGAAATACTTGATCTCCAGCTTGTGCCCGTTGTCGTAGATCTCGAAATCGCTCTGCTTGAGATCCGTGATCGGGTGCCCCTTCTTGTCATAGGCCACCAGCCCTACATCGACCAGCCGGGTAGTCGTCCGGGAGGGTGAATTCGGACCCCGACGCGCCCACCTGCAAGTGCGCGGGGGCATTGGGTATGTCGGCAGAATCGGTCACGCTGATTTCCGGCGGAGGCGGGGGCGCAGGCGTAGCTGCCGGCGGGGCCGGTTCTGCGGCAGCGACCGCCCCAGCGGGCGCGACCGGAGCGACTGAGCCGCCAGGCGATGCGGAAGAGGCCGGGCTGGGTTGATTCGGAGTCGCGAGGCTCTCAGTTGGCTTTTTCGTGAGGGGCGGAAGACCTGGGCTTTGCCCGGTGTCAGCGGCAAGCACGCGCGCATCGGCCCGGAACATGTGG
>DASXGD010000001.1:0-6045 GCA_036489245.1 Occallatibacter sp.
CGATGTTCGGCGAGCACTCGATCGACATGGGGCCGGTCGTTGATGTCCCCACGGATGAAGATGTGGTCGGGGTTCCCCTCAAGGGATGCAAGGTTACCGAGATTTCCGGCATAGGTCAGGAGATCGAAATTGATGACCTGACCCTTGTTTTGAGAAATCCAGCGCAGGACGAAATTCGATCCAATAAATCCGGCCCCGCCGGTGACGAAAATCGGACGCGCATCACGAGTCATATCTTCGAACGACTCCTCTTGATTGAATCGATTCTGGCTAGAACACATTATATCTGGGCTGGCGGACCAGCCTGGCGCAGAGCGAGACGGGCAGCATGGAAGCCGCACATACCGTGCACGGCTCCTCCCGGGGGGGTGGAAGCCGAGCACAGATAGAGATTGGGCGTACCCGTGGAGTAGCTCCGCAGGCGAGGGCGGAGAAGGATCTGGCGCACTGTAAAGGCGCCGCCGGAGATATCGCCGCCCACAAGATTGGCGTCCATGGCTTCAAGCCCTGCGGGCGGAAACGCGCGGCGGGCAAGAATGCAGTCACGGAAACCGGGAGCGAATCGCTCAATCTGGGCTTCGATTCGATCGGTCATATCGACGGTGGAACGGTTGGGGACGTGGCAATACGCCCACAGTACGTGTCGCCCCTCCGGCGCGCGGGAGGGATCAAAGAGCGTCGGCTGGGCGGCGAGAACGAACGGCCGTTCGGGATGAAAGCCATGGGCTACCGCATCTTCACTGGAGGCGATTTCGTCGAAGGTACCCCCAACGTGAACGGTGATGGCGCGACGGCAGTCAGCGGCCCGCCACGGCACGGGCTGGGAAAGAGCATAGTCAACCTTGAAGGCGCCGGGAGCGTGTTCAAAGGACTGAATTGTCTGTCGATAGCCGTGCGCGAGCCGGTCGCCGGCCAGAGAGAGCAGGGCGCGGGGCGCGGTGTCGCACAAGGTGAGAATGTCCCCAGTGGTCAAATCGCGAAAGGACTGCGCATCGACGCGGCGGGAAGTGTGGACAACACCGCCGAGGGACTGGAGATGACCAATAAGTGCGCGCGGAATGGCTCCGGATCCGCCTCGCGGAATAGGCCATCCGACCGCATGGGCGGCGGCGCCCAGCAGCACTCCGGCACTCGAACTGAAGGGTTGATCGAAGGCAAGAATGGAGTGAGCGGCAAGCCCGGCGAAGAGAGCCCGGGCGCGGGCGCCAGAGAGACCAGAGGCCAGCGTATTGGCGGGCTGCATGGCGGCGAGACCAAAGCGCACCATAAGAAATGGATGGCGCGGAACGCGCAGGACCGGGCCGAGCGCACCTTCGGCAAGTTGATCCCAGCGGCCAGCGAATGGTTCGATAAGGCGCTGCCAGGCGCGGCCATCTGCGCCGAGTTCCCCTCCGGCCGCGGCAAGATCGCGCTCCAGGATGACGGCTGTGCCATCGTCGAGGGGATGGGCAACGGGTGCGTCTCCATGCACCCATTCGAGCCCGTGATCGGCCAGGGGAAGGGTGTTGAAAAAGGGCGAACCGGCGGCCAGGGGGTGAACCGCGGACCCGAAGTCATGGACGAATCCTGGGAGCGTGAGAGGCAAGGAGCGGCAAGCGCCGCCGGGTTCCGCCTCGGCTTCGAAGACCTCGACCCCGAGGCCGGCCTGGGCAAGAACGATGGCGGCGGCGAGGCCATTAGGGCCGGAGCCGATCACGATGGCGCGCTTCACGGTTCCTCCCATCAATCGTGTGGCGGCAGCTCGTCGGGCCAACGAATTACCGCAGGCTTACCGTCGGGCGCGAGCGAAATTTCGGGTGCGTAGAGGCCGAGCTCCTGGCGGCGCCACCAGTCGCCACTGCGGCGCTTTTCTTCCCTCGAAGTAAACCAATATTGCCACAGCACCGCGCGTACGAAGCGCGGCGGCGATTGGGGAAACGGATTATTGCGAAAGAGCCCGAGGACATCGGGGTCGTTTGCGAGAAGACGCATTTCCGTCGCCGGAACCAGGTCGTTCTGACGCCAGTCGCCAAGGGAGGCAAACCAGAGATTCCACTCGAAACGCGGCTGATAGGGAGCGTAGATGCCGGGAGTCACGTTCAGTGCCTGCGGCTTGTATCGAAACGGGTAGGGCACCCAGTCGGTGCCATCATTGGAACCCTGAAATTCGATCTCATATCGGCCGCGAGTCATCACCGCAAAGAGGCCATATTGATTGGCAATTCGAAACGGGTCAAGGGCGGCGATGGGCGCCGTGGGCAACGGGGCGCCATGCAGAGGCATGGCGATCATCTCCACCGTCGTGTCGTAGGCGATCCAGGAAAGCATGACGACCGAGACCGCAAAGCGGAAAGCACAGGAATGGCCGGCGAATCGAAGGCGCAGGCCGGGCCTGGGAAGGTCTGGTTCAACGGCTGGGGCACTGGGCTGTTGTTCGGGATCGTCGGTTGAGAGAATCGAAAGCGGCGGCTCTTCATGCGACTCGGCAGTTGCGACAGCGACAGTTTCGGGCAGGCGGAAGCGGGCGGGCACAAACGGGCGCAAGAACTTGTCGTCTAGAAGGAGGAAGCCAAGGGAGAGAACCAGGTAATTGAGGAACGTGTAGTTGGCGGTGAGAATTACACCCGCCTCCCAGGGAGTCACGATGAAAAAGCAGATGATCCGGACGCGGCGCGGAAAAAACAACATGAACACGAGGCCGAGTTCCAGCACCAGCGTGCCGGCAACCGAAGCGGCGTGGAACCAGTGGGGCAGGTGCTCCACGTACCAGCCGATCCAGGTGGGCAGCGGGCCGTTCTGGTAGTACTCGTCCATGGCAGTGAAGTTGCGCCATTGGATGTCGCCGCTGAGCAGCTTGACCATGCCGGATTCAAAGTAGATGCGAAACCATTCCCATTGCAGAAGGAAAAGGCTGGCGCGCGAAGGAGGATGGCCTGCTCCCCAGCCGGGCAAGAAACCGGGGGGCGCGAAGAACAGGGCGATGAAGCCGGCTTCGAGCAGCATGCCATCGGACTGATAGTTCGACCAGACATTGGTCGCGGACACGAACGAAAGAAAACAAATAAAGCAAGCAAAGAGGCTGAGGCGCGGCCAGAGGTTGAGGAAGGCGGCGACTGAAGCAGCCAGGCCGACAATCATGGTGGCCATCAGCATCCCCGAGCCGGCGGAAATCCAGAACAGCGAGGGCGCATACCAGAAGCGCGTCGAGCCGAGGGCCCTCGCCACGGCGCCGAGATACTGTTCGGCGGGGAGGACGCCTTGCGGGCCCATCAATCCCTTGATCTGGAAAAGCAAAGAGTAGAACGCGGAAAAATAAATCAGGCCGAGGGCGCGGAGAAAGATCCAGCGTGGAATCAGCCGGCCCGCCGGACCTTGGCGGGAGTCGAACAACCAGCGAACTGGGTTTCCGCGGGCGCGCTCCATCATATGGCGATCAGAATAGCGATTCACGCAAGGCGATGTCATGTTCGTGTGGACTGATGGGGGGATTTGATCCTTGGTACAATCCGCGGCCCAAACTCCGCGCCATCAACAGGGTGCGCAACCGCGGAGAGAGGGGGACTTTACGTGGCCACGAAACGGGACGATACTGGCGGCAGGGCCTGACCGCCCGAGAGAATAGAATTCCGCGGGACACGTTGTCGGGTCGATTCGGGACAGCGTGAGAGTTGGAGGCGGTGCTTCCCTCACGAGCCTTCGTCGCGCAGGTCTTGAGAGTAAAATCGAAAAACCGAGAACGGTGCCCGTTCAGCGCCACCCATTTACCCAACGGCACGTCTACTGAAGAACACGGCCGCCTTCGGATCAACAGCCGGCCCACAGGAGCAAAGCATGCCTGCAGCTCACCCTCTTCCCCGCACCCTGGGGGAACTGCGCGCCAGCAAAATGTTCTCGCCTGCGCAACTGAATACGCGCAGCATCAAGGACGAGATGCGGAGCAACTTGATCACCCGGCTGCAAGCGCGCGAGGCGATCTTTCCGGGCATTGTGGGATTCGAGGACACCGTCGTTCCGCAGATTGTGAACGCCATTCTTTCCCGGCAGAATTTTATTTTGCTCGGCCTCCGCGGACAGGCCAAGAGCCGCATCCTGCGCGCCCTCACGGCGCTGCTTGACGAGCAAATGCCCTACGTGGCCGGCTGCGAGATCCGCGACAACCCGTATCAACCGCTGTGCAAGCGCTGCCGCGACCTGATTGCGGAGCGCGGCGACGCCACTCTTATCGCCTATTTGACGCCGAACGAGCGGTACGTGGAAAAACTGGCAACGCCTGATGTGACTGTCGCCGATCTGATCGGAGATATCGATCCGATCAAGGCGGCCCGCGGGGGTCAGGACCTCTCGAGCGAGCTGACCATGCATTACGGGCTGCTGCCGCGCGCCAATCGGGGCATCTTTGCGGTGAATGAGCTGCCTGACCTGGCGGGCAAAATCCAGGTCGCGCTTTTCAACATCATGCAGGAAGGCGATGTTCAGATCAAAGGCTACCCGGTGCGGCTGGCGCTCGACGTGGCGCTGGTCTTCAGCGCCAACCCGGAAGACTACACGGCACGAGGAAAGATCGTGACTCCGCTCAAGGACCGCATCGGTTCTGAGATTCGCACTCATTATCCGGAGACGCTCGAAGAGGGCATCGCGATCACCACGCAGGAAGCATGGTCGGAGCGTGGCACGGAGCCGATCGAGATTCCGCAGTATGTGCGCGAGATCGTGGAGCAGGTAGCGTTTTCGGCGCGAGAAGACAAGAAGGTGGACAAGCGCAGCGGGGTAAGCCAGCGCCTTCCCATCGCGACCATGGAACTGGTAGTTTCGAACGCGGAGCGGCGCGCGCTCGCTCACGGGGAGAAGCAGGTGCTGCCGCGCGTCAGCGATATCTACGCTGCGCTGCCGGGCATCACGGGCAAGCTGGAACTGGAGTACGAAGGGGAGATGAAGGGCGCTGATACAGTGGTGCGCGACCTGATCCGCGCCGCGGTGGGGAAGATATACGACCGCTACTTCGAAAGCACCAACACGCAGCAGATCGAACAATGGTTCAACCTTGGCGGCACGGTCAAGCTGGATGATGCACAATCGACGTCGGCTGCCCAAGCCGATCTCAAGCAGATTCAGGGCCTGTTTGAGCGGTTGTCAGCCGTGAATGTGAAGACGTCGGATCCGCCGCAGCGGGTTGTGGCGGCGGCCGAATTCCTGCTCGAGGGACTGGTAGCGCATCGCAAGCTGAGCCGCAGCGAGCAGCGCGAGTTCACCGCGCCGGAAAGGACGCAGCGGAAGCAGGAACGCGCGGAGCCGGAGCTCGATTACGAAGACTGGCAGCAGACGCGGCGCTCGCGACGCGGCGGATATAACTGAGCGCCTACAGCGCACTATCGCTTGGATACGTCACTTTTGTGTCGTGAGAACCGTCGGAGCTAGCAGCTAGAAGCTGGAAGCTGGGAGCTGTCTTTAATGAAAAGCGTTCGATATACAAAGTATGTTGGCGACTTGGCCTCCGAGATGGATCTGGAGAGTCTGCTGCAGGCGCTCTCAGAGTATCTTCTCGATTCGGGATTTCGCGACCCCTACGCGCGGTTCCAGCAGCTGGAACACAACCTCGACGACTTGCGCGAGGCGCTGCGCCGCCTTCTCGAAGAGGGCGACTTCTTCGACGAAGATACGCAGCGGCAGCTCAAGCAGATGGCCGCTGAGGGCACGCTCGATGAGTTGATCGACAAGCTCATTGAACGGATGCAAAAAGAGAACTACATTTCGTCCGCGCGTCCGCCCGGTGAGACGAGCACATCGCAAGTGGATGGCCAGGTGGGCGACGTACAGGGTGAAGTGCGTTTTGAAGTCACGGACAAGAGCTTAGACTTCCTGGGCTTCAAGGCGTTGCGCGATCTGCTGGGCTCGCTGGGCAAATCGAGTTTCGGACGCCACGACACCCGGCACTGGGCTACCGGGATCGAAGTGAGCGGCGCTTCGCAGCGATACCAATTCGGCGATACGCTGAACCTCGACATCAATGCCACTCTCAGCTCGGCCATCGCCCGTGAAGGCATCGGGCTGCCGCTGAATCTCGAGTAC
>DASXGD010000022.1:0-4087 GCA_036489245.1 Occallatibacter sp.
CGGGCGATCCGCCGCCCCATGACGCTTTGATGTGGGGGTAGTACAGACCCGCGAAGGAAGTTACAGCAGTGAGAATGACTGCAACGGTCTGCAGCCAATTGCCAACCGTTAACTTCCAGTTTCGCGAATTCATCTCCAATGCGGCAAGGTAGTCAGATGCAATGAACCAAAACGCAAGTCCTGCAACAGATGTGCGATGCCAAACGGCCAAGTCTCTTATCCCGCAGAATAAAAGCAGGCCGCCGAATCCGAGAGAAGCAAGCACCGCTATCCAATGTGGGAAATGACTATATTGGTCTGCAAGGATCAATGCACCGGAGAGCAGCATCACAAGGGAGATAGTGCCAGTCGATGGTCCTGTTGGTTCCGCGCCTATCTGAATATCGAATGCTCGTGAAAGAATCAACCCGATCCAAAAGCTCGACACGGCGCTAAAGAAAAGCGTTGTGCTGCGCATGCGCAGCCATTGATCGCGCCCAGGAGACGAGTATTTGAATTTGAAGCCAGTTCCATAATTAACGAGCACGATGGGGATGGTGACGAAGCAGAGGAACCAGATTCCAGCGGCGAGGACCTTCGGACGAAGTAGGTTGGCTCCTGCAAGCCCGTAACGGTATTGATCGATGGAGATGACGAGGAAGCCGCAGCCGTAAATGATCGTCGCGAGGACGATGGCGGACTTCGCGACAAAATCAACGATCTTGGCCGCATCAGGGGCGGGTTGCAGTCCAACGCTAGAAACGGGTGCATTCGTCGCCATGGATTCAGCCTTCTAAAAGATTATGGCTCTGATTATCCTCCATCGGCCTGAGAGGGGAATCTTAGCCTCGGCGGCGCGGCTTCTCAGTTGGCACATTCAGGCCAATTGCGTTATTGACGGCTACTGGTTGAGTCGTTCCCAATTCGGAAGTTTCGCGTTGTTGGGCGTACCGGGACCTGGTGTTCCCGCCTTGGTGGGCCAACCACAAGTGGTTGTATTGTGGTGAGTCAAGCGGAGATCCTGCTATGCCGAATTTAACCCATACACATAATCACCGACGTATCGAGCGGTCTTCCACCCCTGATCACGCGCAGCAGCGCGCTCGAAAAGCGTGATCGCTGCCCGGCAAAGGTCCGGAACCGTGCGATAGCCCCGTGTTAGTCTGCCGCTGTGGGGACAAACCCGACTGCTGTCGTTGAATCGGACGCGAAATCGCCCAGGCCTCGCTCCATCTTTGCGGGGTGGCATGGGGCAACGATGGTGCTGCTGGCGCTGGGGTACTCGGGCTACTATTTCTGCCGCTCCAATCTCTCCGTGGCTTTGCCCGATCTGATTCACGATCTCGCCCGGCATGGCGTGACGCCTAGCCAGGCACAGGTGAGGCTGGGGTTCATCGCGTCGGCGGGTACGGTGGCCTACGCGGTGGGTAAATTCGTCTGGGGGTCGATTGCGGACCTGGTTGGCGGCCGGCGTAATTTCCTGGCCGGCATGGCCGGGTCGGTTCTTTTCACCATTTTGTTTGCCCTGAGCGGCGGCTTCCCGTTGTTCACGCTGGCGTGGATCGGTAACCGGCTGTTTCAATCCGCGGGATGGAGCGGCCTGGTAAAAGTTGCGTCGCGCTGGTTTTCTTATTCAACCTATGGAACCGTGATGGCCGTGCTGAGTCTCAGTTTCCTGTTTGGAGACGCAGCCTGCCGATGGGTGATGGGCAGGTTGATGGCGCATGGCGTGGGCTGGCGGGGTGTGTTTTTCGTGGCGGCAGGATCGTTGACGATCCTGCTGCTGGCCAATCTGCTGTTAATGAAGGAGACGCCGGAGGAGCGCGGTCTGCCGGCTCCGGAAACGAACCCGCTGAATGTCTATGCCGCAGACGAAAACGCGGGCCACGAGCGAGCAGGGTTGGGCGCCATTTTGCGTCCGCTGCTGACCAGCTTTCCATTCTGGTTGGTGTGCCTGCTGTCGCTCGGAACCACACTTCTGCGCGAGACGTTCAACTTCTGGACGCCAACCTACTTTGTCCAGTACGTGGGCCTTTCGACGAGTGAGGCCGCGAGCCGCAGCGCGCTGTTTCCCTTGCTGGGCGGTGTGTCGGTCCTGGTGGCGGGAGTGCTGAGCGACAAGCTGGGGTTGAACGGCCGCAACGTCGTGCTGGTGGGCGGCATGGGTGCTTGCACGGTGTGCCTGCTGATGCTGGCCCGCACGCCGGGGCACGCGAGCCAATTGGTGCCGGTTGTGCTGGTGGCGCTGGTCGGATTTCTATTGCTGGGACCCTACTCGTACCTTGCGGGGGCCATGAGCCTGGATTTCGGGGGCAAGCGCGGCAGCGCCACGGCGGCCGGCATTATTGACGGAGTGGGATACATGGCGGGGTGGCTCTCGGGAGACACAGTGGCGCGCATCACGGTGCGCTACGGATGGAGAAATGCCTTCCTGGGCCTGGCGGTGACGGCATTGCTGACCGCATGTGTGGCGCTGGTTCTGGTGTGGCAGGGATCCCGCAGCGCGCGGGCGGCGGAGGTTGGCGCAGGATGACAACATTGTCCTCGGTGGATCAAGTGATGGAATTGCTCGCGGCGGGCGGCGGGTCCGCCTACTTCGGCGAGCCAGTGACCGTGCTGGAACATTGCCTGCAGGCGGCGCACTTCCTTCAAAAGGGAGGTGGTGCCGATACCCTGGTGGCGGCGGGGCTGCTGCACGATGCCGGGCACCTGTTGCACGCTGAAGGTGAGGACGCGGCGCAGCGCGGGTTGGATACCCGGCACGAAGAACTGGCGGTTGCAGCACTTGCGGGACATTTTCCCGCCGCGTTACTCGATCCGATTCGAATGCACGTGGCGGCGAAACGATATCTCTGCCGGGCGGAGCCGAGATATCTCGCGGGGCTTTCGGCGGCTTCGGTGGAGAGCCTGGCGTTGCAGGGCGGACCGATGAATGCGGCAGAGGCGGAGAGCTTTCTCGCATCGACCCATGCTCGCGAAGCTGTCCGGCTGCGGCGCGCCGATGATGCCGCCAAAGTGCAGGGACTCTCGGTCCCCGCGCTGGAGACATACCGACCCCTACTCGCGTCCCTCTGGACCTGAGAAAGCAGACGAGGCGGGTGTCCGGAATCCCGACGCGCGTCTCGATTTCAATTTGCAAGGCTCGGGGCGAAAGTGTTTCAATCTTGTTATTGAAACAGGGGTGCTCCGATAGCCGGGGCTGAGAAATACCCTAGAACCCGATCCGGATAATACCGGCGTGGGAAGTTTCGGAGTGAACCGGCCTTCTTGAATCCCACAGCGGGCGCTCTTGTTTCGACTGGAAGCAAGAGGAGTGTATGCCCGCAGTTCCCGACGACATTCGATCTGAATCGCTCCCGTTTACGCGCGAAGGGAGATGTGTCCGCGTGCGCGGCCGCTGGTGTGGACAACCATCGGCTCGAACTGGTTTGGCAGCAATCGGATGGTTGGCCCTTGGCATTCTGCTTCAGGGCAGGTCGTTTTCTCAGAGCACCTCAGGGCCGGTGCAAGGTCCGGCGCAAACCGCGGCAGGTCAAAATTCCGGCGGGGCCGGACAAACCGTTCCCCCGGTCACGACGACGGTGGTGGTTCACGGCGATGTCAAGGACGATTACCTGCCCCAGACCGTTACGGCGGGAACCCTTGATGGGGCTCCCCTCAGCGAGACGCCGCTGTCGGTAACGGTCGTGACCCGCGACCTGCTTACCGACCAGGTTGCGCGCGTGCTTTCCGACGTGGTGAAGAACGATGCTTCGATCGGAGAGGATTATGCGCCGGTCGGCTATTATGGCGATTTTCAGATTCGCGGATTTCCGATCGATCTTGCCACCGGTCTCGACATCAATGGCATGACGATCGCCGGAGAACAGGACGTGCCGCTGGAAAACAAGGAGCGCGTCGAATTCCTCAAGGGCATCGCGGGCGTGGAAAGCGGAGTGGCTTCGGCCGGAGGCCTGATCAACTATGTCACGAAAAGACCGGCGGTGATCCAGGCCATGGACCTGGCTACCGATCAACGTGGCAGTGCATACGGGAATGCAGACCTGGGACGTTTGTTCGGCGCGGAGAAAAAATTCGGAGTGCGCGTGAATATGGCCGGCGAAAAAAT
>DASXGD010000047.1:0-7371 GCA_036489245.1 Occallatibacter sp.
GAGAATCAGAATCGCGGTAAGTGCAAACCCCGGATTCTTGCGCATCTGCCGCAATGCAAAGCGCAGGTCCTGGACCACCGTCTCCGCGCGGAAACCCACGATCTCGTGGCTCTCTTCCCTTAGCCTGGTTCGATTTCCGAACCGCAATGCAGCGGCGCGGCGCGCAGCCTCAGGCGTCATTCCATCGGCGACAAATTCTTTCTCCGCCTCCGCGCGATGAAAGGCCATCTCTTCATCGAGTTCGGACCGGAACCGGTCTCGCCCGAAGAGGCGTGCAAGTTTATTGAAAAACAGAGAGAGACCGGCCATGTGGACCTCCTTGCAATTCGAAACCACGCTTTATCGGTGCGCGATCATTCAGCCCGCAGAGCATTCATAGGATCGGTGGCGGTCGCTCGCAGCGCAGGAACATAACCGGCCAGCAACGCCACCAGGATCACGATCCCGGCGACCGAAGCAAACGTTGCCGGATCGGCGGGGCTTACATCGAAGATGAGACTCTTAAGCAGCCGCGACAGCGCAAACGCCGCCACGAGTCCCAGAGCCGTTCCCAGTCCCGCAAGCCTTGCGGCGTGCGACAACACCAGCCTCATCACGTCGCTTCGGACCGCTCCCAAAGCCATGCGTATGCCCAGTTCCGGAGTCCGCTGGCTGACGGAATACGAAATCACGCCATAGGTCCCGATGCCGGCGAGCACGATCGCCAGTCCCGCGAACAGTCCCACCAGCGCGAATGCGAAGCGCGGCGTGGATACGGATGAGTCGACAATCTGATCAATGACCTGCACGTCGGCGATGGCGAGGTTGGGATCGAGCCGGTGCACTTCGTTGCGCAACGAATCGGCCAGGAGTCTCGGCTGCATGCGGGTGCTGATCACGACGGACATGTCGGAGGTCCAGGCAGCCTGCAGCACCGGGAACCAGAAGGCGTTGTGCGTCTCGGGACTGTTCGGCTGGTCCTTGACGTTGCCCACGACGCCGACGACGGTGATCCAGTCTTTGTCGGTCTTGGGCCCATCGGAGAAGGACATGCGTTTGCCGATGACGTTTTCGCCGGGCCAGTATCGCTCCGCCATTACGCGATTGATGATGATGACGTTGGGCGCGGTGTTGTTGTCTGCATCGGAGAAAAAGCGACCGGCGACCAGGGGGATGCCGAGGGCGCTGAAGTAGCTCGGGGTGGCCATATGGTAGCGGCCATGAAATTCCTGACCGGCCGGTGGCTTCTTGCCTTCAACGGTGAATCCGCCCGCGTTCTCGTCGTAGCCGGTCCAGGGAAGATCGCTGCCGACACCCGCGTATTCCACGCCGGGCAACGCACTGAGATTGTCAGCAAGCTGATTGTAGAATCGCTCGACCTGTTCCTCTTTCGCGTATTTGACGTGCGGAAGGGATAGGTTGGCGGTGAGCACCTGCGCGCGCTGGAAGCCGGGATCGAGGCGGAGTTGGTTGAGAAAGCTGCGCAACATGAGTCCCGCGCCGATGAGCAGCACGCACGCCAGGCTTACTTCTGCGACCACGAGCGCGTCACGGAGGCGGCGCTGGCGTCTGCTGCCGGTGGTGGCGCGGCCTCCCTTCTGCAGGCCTTCCCGGGGATCAGCGCCGGCGGCCTGAAACGCGGGAGCCAGGCCGAAGAGAATGCCTGTAACTACCGTGATGAGAATCGTGAAGGCCAGGACCGGTGCGCTGACATGAATATCCTGCGCGCGGGGAAAGTCGGAAGGCAGCAGCGAGACCAGCACCTTGACTCCGCTAAATGCGGTTGCGAGGCCGAGCCCGCCGCCGAGGAAGGAGATCAGCAGGCTCTCGGTCATCAGTTGGCGGATGACGCGCATGCGCGGAGCACCCATTGCGACGCGCACGGCGATTTCGCGCTGACGAGACGAGGCCCGCGCGAGGAGCAGGTTGGCGGCGTTGGCACAGGCGATGAGGAGCACGATGACCACGGCGCCCAGGAGCACGAGCAGCATTTGCCGGCTTTGGCCGACGACTTCGTTGTAGAGCGGAATGACGAGCACCTTCCAGCCCGTGTCGCCATTAGAATGCTCGTGGGAAATCTGGTTCATGATCGTGTTCAGGTCACTAGCGGCCTGCGCGGCGGTGACGTTGTCCTTGAGGCGCGCGATGCCTTCGATGAAGTGCGAACCGCGGCGGTTGGGATCGCCCGCGAACGAGAACGGCCACCACACATCGACGCTCTCGCCGTAGGGCAACGCGTGATACACGTTGCCCGGATGCACGGTGCCCGCGGGCATGACGCCTATGACCGTGAACGGCTGCATGTTGACGGTGATTTTGCGCCCGATGATGTTGGGGTCGGCGCCGAAGCGCGTGCGCCACAGGCGATCGCTGATGATGATTTCGAGGCCGTTGCCGGGGATCTCCGCGTTGCGGTCGAACTCGCGGCCCAGTTGCGGATGAAGGCCGAGCACGTGAAAGTAGCCGGAGGTGATGCCGAATCCGTTGAGATGTACGGGCTCGCCGGAGCCGGAGAGTTGCACGTCGCCGCGATTGAATGCCGCCATCGACTCGAACGAGCGGCTGCGCGTGCGGTAGTCGCGGAAGTCGAAGGGGTTCAGCGGGAACTTGGGATAGTCCGTGCCGGAGAGGAAAATGCGCATGAGCCTGTCCGGCTGTTCATACGGCAGGCGCTTGAGAAGGACGCCGTTGATCACGCTGAAGATGGCGGTGTTGGCGCCGATGGCGAGGGCGAGCGTCAGCAGAATGACGAGCGTGAAGCCTGGGCTCGAGACCAGTTGCCGGAGGGCATAACGGAGATCGTGGAGCACGGTCTCGGCGCGGAATCCAATCAACTCGCGGCTGCGTTCTTTGATCCGCGTCCCGTTGCCGAACTGCCGCATGGCCGCATAGCGCGCCTCTTCCGGGCTCATGCCCTCAGCCACGAAATCCCGCTCTGCCTGGGCGCGATGGAACGCCATCTCTTCATCCAAATCGTCGTGAAACCGCCGGCGGCCAAACAACAGGGAAAGCTTGTTCAGAAACTTCATTGCCGTTCAGGCCTCCTGCACATCGCTCAGTACCCGTCCGATCGCCGCGATCATCTGCTCGAATTGCGAGAGCTCGACGCCCAGTTGTTTACGTCCCGCGGCTGTGAGCGTATAGAACCGCGCCCGCCGGTTGGTGTCTGTCATCTTCCACTCGGCCTTCACCCAGTTCTGCAACAACAGGCGTTGCAGAGCGGGATAGAGAGAGCCTTCTTCCACGGTCAACACATCGTCGGAGAGCCGCTTGATTGAGAGTGCGATGCCATAGCCGTGCAGAGCCCCGCGCGTCAGCGTTTTGAGGATCAGCATGTCGAGGGTGCCGGGAAGCAAGTCAGGTTTCTTGGCCATGGTCTGATATATAGATCATCTATGGATAGGAAGTCAACGGTCGCAACAAAGCCCAGGCGCTCATCATGCCCCGGGGCTCCTCGATCGATACAACTCGCCACTCTCTACTGCGGATTGGTCACTTATTCCGATCAATGCTTGGCGTACATATCCATCACGTCTTTACGCAGATCAGTCCGGCTGGAATCGCGGGTGTAGAACATGTGCCCTCCCGGGAATTCATGCACCGCCACGCGCGTTGCGTCGCCCATCACCGGCATCTGGTCCACGGTCAGCACTGAACCCATGAACGGGCAGGAAAGATCGTTCCATCCATGCACGATCAGCACCCGCATCTTCGGGTCGGCGGCCACGGCCTGGCGCAGATCAGGGACGGATCCCTTGCGCAGGTCGTCGTCGCGATCCCAGAGGCGATTGACCTCGTAGGACAAGGCGTTGTAGCGCGCGTCGATTTTCCAGCCCACCGTGCGGGTCATGAAATCTACCATCGCCGTGGTCAGGGGCGCAATGATGCTCGCGAGGATCGGATCGCTCGCACGCTGCTCCGGGGCAAACGGGAACGGGTCAAACGAGGTCACGTTGGAGTCGTACACCGATCCCAGCTTGCCTTCCTCTCGATGTACCTCGCGCAGGTACGCGCCGGTTTCGATACGACCGCCTGAATACTTCACGAATGCGGGATCGAGGCCCGTCATCTCCGTCACGCGCTGGATCATCTTCTTTTCGCCATCGGGATCGGAATGGCCCTTGAGCAGAGCCGTCGCGTAGTCGCCGCGCGTATACCCGATCACGTCCGCCATCGCCTCCGGCGTCAACTTCTTCTCCCGCTCCAGGTGCGCCGCGGTGATCGAAGGAAGCGTCATCATCCACGGCAGCGGCGACAAGTCTTCATTCTCATTCTGAGCGGGGTTGAGGTAAGGCGACACCAGCACCACCCCGTTGAGCGCCACGCCCAGTTGCGATTGAAGGTAGTGCGTAATGCGGGGTCCGCGAAATCCACCATAGCTTTCGCCCACAAGATATTTCCGCGAGCTCAGACGTGCATTCTTCACCAGCCAGTCGTAAATGACGCGCGACAGGTATTGAATGTCGGGCGTGGTCGAATAGAAAAGCTTTTTGGCCTGATCCTCCGGGACCGTGGCACGGCTGAACCCCGTTCCAATGGGATCGATGAAGACCAGGTCGGTGAAATCGAGCCACGTGCCCGGATTGTCAGTCAATGTGGTCGGGTCCGAAGGACTGTCCCCCTCATTTCCGGCGTTCATGTGCCTGGGCCCGATCGCGCCAAAATTCAGATAGACGCTCGACGCGCCCGGTCCCCCGTTGAACGCGAACGTCACCGGCCGGTTGTCGCCGTCGACGGTATAAGCCGTGTACACCACGGCCCCGGCCTCCTTGCCGTCCTTGTCCCGCACAGGCAGAGAACCCACAGTCACGGTGTACTTGAGCGTCTTGCCGTCGAGTTGAATCTGCTGCGACACGTGCGCATCGGCCGGCAAGGGAGGCAGGGTGGCTTTGTCGGCGGCAGCCTTGTCGGCGGCGGATTTGTCCGCGCCGGCGGCAGGCTTATCGCCCTGGGACCACGCCGTGGCGAAAGGAAAAGCAGAGAAGGCAAGCACGCACGCCAGCGCGAGGGGCAGGCGCTTCATTGAATCAGTCATGCATTTACGATACATGTCCGGCGCAGTATCTCCCGAGACTCCGGATTGAGGGACCTGATCGGGCCCGCCCTGTGCTGGCACCCCCTCCGCCCGATGATTTATCCTCAGACGTGGCATGACATTCAGGAACGCGTTTCTCGCTCCATCCCTGGCCGCTGCATTCGCTCTTGCGACCTCGGCCTCCGCACAACAGCAGCCTCTACCCGATGCGCCGCAGGCAACCGCGGCCGCTTCAATCGTGCCCAATGGGCCGACCGTTGTGATGGATACCTCGATGGGTCGCATCACCTGCCAGTTCTATCAAAAGCAGACGCCCAAAACAGTGGCCAACTTTATCGCCCTGGCGCAGGGCACCCGGGACTGGACCGATCCAGCCACAAAGAAAGTGATGCACCACAAGCCGTTGTTTGACGGGACCATCTTCCACCGGGTCATTCCGGAGTTCATGATTCAGGGCGGCGACCCCACCGGGACCGGCATGGGCGACCCCGGTTACAGTTTCGAAGACGAGTTTAATCCTGATCTTGGATTCGATGTTCCGGGTCGACTGGCCGAGGCGAACAGCGGGCCCAATACTAACGGGAGCCAGTTCTTCATCACTGAGGTGCCTACGCCGCATCTCAACGGGCATCACACCATCTTCGGTCAATGTGACGAGGCCAGTCTTGCCGTGGTCAAAGCGATTGCCCGCGTGCAAGTCGGCGCCAACGACAAACCTGTTGTGCCGGTAGTGCTTAAAAAAGTCACGATCGTTCCCGAAGGCAAGCCTCTGCCGCCGGCCCCGAGCACAACTGCGCTCCCTTCGACGCGACCCGCACCGCCGCAATAGCCGCGTTCTCACCCCGCTAATTCCATTAGCTTCGCTCTCGTTACTAACTTTGCTAGCACCGCTAACACCGCTTGAGAGGAACCAATGCCACAATCCCCAGGAACTTACGCCAGTTTCAATACCACCGAAGGCAAGATCACCGTCCGCCTTTTCGAGTCCGATGCCCCTGTCACCGTCAAGAACTTCATTGAACTGGCCGAAGGCAAAAAGGAGTGGACGCATCCCGGCACCAACGCCAAGTCCACCGACAAGCTCTTCGACGGGACCGTCTTCCATCGCGTGATTCCCAATTTCATGATCCAGGGCGGCGACCCCACCGGCACCGGCATGGGCGGCCCCGGCTATCGCTTCCAGGATGAGACCAAGGGCTCGCCGCATAACTTCGACAAGCCAGGCAAGCTGGCCATGGCCAACAGCGGTCCGGGAACAAACGGATGCCAGTTCTTTATTACT
This sequence comes from Occallatibacter sp., assembly GCA_036489245.1. Taxonomy (GTDB): domain Bacteria; phylum Acidobacteriota; class Terriglobia; order Terriglobales; family Acidobacteriaceae; genus Telmatobacter. The sequence goes on from DASXGD010000047.1 coordinate 6,297, forward strand.
GTCGCTCCCACGGCGTGGCTGACCGGCAAACACACCATCTTCGGCGAAGTGGTCGAAGGGCAGGACGTGGTCAACAAGATCTCCACGGTCAAGACCGGCGCGCAGGACAAGCCGGTAAAGCCCGTCGTGCTTGAATCGCTGTCGATTGAGCGGATCGCGTAGTTCTCAAGCTGAAACCGGCCAAAGTAAAGGCGCCTCTTCCATCGGGATCAAGACTGACCCAAACGGAAGAGGCGCCTTTTAGCTTGCCTATCGTCCTGCAATAGAGACTACTCGGATGCCGATTCGACCGCCTTGGTCTGAGCGACGGTCCAATCCGGCGCACCCACCTTGAAGCGCGCGAAACGGCGAACCGTGAGGTTCTCGCCCAGTTTGCCGACCTTCTGCGCGATCAATTCCTTGATGCTGATGGCCTGGTCCTTGATGAAGGGCTGCTCGAGCAGGCACACTTCCTCGTAGAACTTGGCCATCTTGCCATCCACGATCTTCTCGATCACCGGGGCGGGTTTGCCGGTCGCCGCCGCCTGGGCACGGTATATTTCCTTCTCCCGCTCGAGGTCTTCGGTGGTCACGTCCTCGGGCTTCACGTAGCGCGGATCGGTGGCCGCGATGTGCATCGCGATGTCCTTCAGCAATTCCTGAAAGTCTTCGGTGCGAGCCACGAAGTCGCTCTCGCAATTGACTTCCAGAAGTACGCCGATCTTTCCGCCCGCGTGGATATAGGTGCCCACGGCGCCCTCATTAGTGGTGCGGGCCGCCTTCTTCTGTGCTGAAGCCATTCCGCGCTTGCGCAGAACTACGAATGCCTCTTCGATATTGCCCTTGGTCTCCTGCAGCGCTTTCAGGCAATCGCCCATGGGCGCACCCGACTTCTCGCGCAGGTCTTTCACTAACTTGGCGTCAATTTTCTCGCTGGCTGTCGTCATCTCTCTTTTTCCTTCTTATCTACGCGAATCTCCGCGCGTAGCGCGGATTCCTGAATCACGTTTGTACCTCTTCGGTAGAAACGCGCCCAGGCGTAATACTTTCTCGCCTGCCGCAATGGAGGCGCCCTAAAAGAAAAGCGTGGCGCTCG
>DASXGD010000052.1:0-2541 GCA_036489245.1 Occallatibacter sp.
GGCTTTTCCCCGTTCAACACCTGCACTAATGTCGGTACCGGTTCGTTGCTCGCATAGCCCGGAAACCCATGGACGGTGGTCCCTGCCGTATGGGTCAGAAGCTCCCGCAGGGTAATCGCCTTGCCGCCCGCCGCGATGTCGCTTGGGAACTTCCAACTTGTCAGGTACGTGTTCACGTCCGCATCGAGCGACAGCTTGCCGACTTGAACCAGCCTCAGCGCTGCCATTGCTGCCAAGGGCTTGCTGATCGAACCGGCCTGGAACATCGTCTCTGCATTCACCGGAGAGCCCCCCAACTCCCGCACTCCGAAGCCCCGCGCCCATTCGATCTTCCCTTCGTGGATCACCGCGATGCTTACGCCGGGAACGTTGAGCGCCTTCATCCGGTCGGCAAGGCTATGCGTTGCATGCTCCTGGCCGCTCAGGACAACGCCCCCAATCAGTCCTGAAGTTACATGCTGAATCCGCTGTTCAACTGGAACCGAACCCGCGGTCGCACTCTGCGCGGCAGCGAGGTGCACGCCGCAACTCACCATTGCCACGAGCAACGCCGGCCTTGCGCCAATCACCATCGGCATACGTCACACCTCCAGCTAATCGCTCTGCGCACTTGCCTCGAAGAAATTCCCCAGGCCGGCACGGTGGGCGTGGGCCACCATGGTGGATTGGATCTCCAGCGCCAGCGCCAGCGCTTCGCGGCCCTGCCGGAGGGTGACGCGCGGCGCCTGCCGGGTGCGGACAGAATCGAGAAATGATTCGATTTCCAGGCGCAACGGCTCGCCGGGCGTAACCTCCGGCTTCGCGAACGACAGGCCGGGGCTGGGGTGATTGCCACCTGCCAGTTGCGCCAGCATGGCCGGATCGGCTTTGCCGGACGCAAGCAGGGCAGCGATCTCCGGCGGAAGCGTGCCGGGAATTCCTGAATCGAGGCGGATCACCAGCAACTCGCGGCGAGCGTAGTCGATGGAGACATACTGGCGCGGCTCGAAGAAGCGCAGCTTGCGCACCCGCTCGGTCGACACTCGCGAGGCGGTGAAGTTGGCCACGCAGCCTGACTCGAATTCCACCCGGACGTTGGCGATATCAACCTTGGGCGACAGGATCGGCAGTCCCACCGCGCGCACTTCGCGCACCGGCGAGTTGGCGAAGGTGAGCACGATGTCCAGGTCGTGGATCATGAGGTCCAGCACCACGTCCACGTCTAGCGAGCGCGGGGTAAACACCGACAGGCGATGGGCCTCAAAGAACATGGGCCGCTTCAGCCGGGGCTGCACCGCCAGTACCGCGGGGTTGAAGCGTTCCAGGTGCCCGACCTGCGCGATGGGCGGTGCCTTTTCACTGTGGCCGGTTGCGGCAATTCGGATCAGGTCGTCGGCCTGCTCCAGGCTGGCGGCGAGCGGCTTTTCGATCAGCACGTCGAGACCGGCCTCGAGGAGTTCGGCGGCGACGGCATGATGATGCACCGTGGGAACGGCCACCGAGACGGCGTCAAGGCGAAGATCGGCGGCCAGGAGTTCCGCCACGGATCCAAACACTGGAATGCCGTACCCGGCGGAAGTATCGGCGGCCCGGCTGGCGTCCGGCTCAACGGCGGCGGCAAGCGTTACCCCCAGCCCAGCCGATTCCAGCTCGCGATAGACACGAAGGTGGTTACGGCCGAAAGCCCCCGTACCGGCGACCGCTACCCGAAGACTGCCCCCCCCGGCGATCTCTATGCCCCTTTGCCTTCAACAGCCTTCAGGCAGCGGCCGTACAGTTCCAGAAGCTCGGTGACGTGTTCCTCGGGCTTGGCGCCCCCGGAACTGATGAACCCGGTGGAGGACGTTGTGGCCCGCCCCACACCCACCGTGCCGGCTACGAATTTGAGCAGATCGAGTGCGATATCTTCGTTGCGGCGAGCACCAAGGCCCGCGTTGTTCAGCGCGTCCATCCTGAAGTCTCCCTGATAGTTCTCCCCTTGAGTTCTCCGAAGAGTCGATGCTAGCAGACCGAGCGGTGCGACGACACTCGGCCACCATGGTCGCGCATCACAGCGATAGTCTTGAGTCATGCAAACCGCCTACATCGGAATGGGCGCGAACCTGCCCAGCCGGGCGGGGCCACCCGAGGCCACGCTGGCTGCCGCAGCCTCGCGCCTCGAATCGCTCGGCCGCGTCGCAGCCCGGTCGTCCCTCTATTCCACCGAGCCGGTGGGCTTCGCCGGCCAGCCGCATTTTCTCAACGCTGTCGTCGCACTCGAGACAAGCCTTGATCCGCTTGGCCTGCTCGAAGGCCTGCTCCGCATCGAACAGGAGTTTGGCCGTGACCGATCCGCCGGCATCCGCAACGGACCCCGCACCCTGGATTTGGATATTCTGGTATTCGGAGACTTGACAGTAAGCGAGCCGGGCATTGAGATTCCCCATCCGCGCATGATGGAACGCCGTTTTGTGATGATTCCGTTGGCGGAGGTTGCATCGAAATATCCGGCGGCGAAGACGCCGACGATCGTCCGCGAGCTGCTTGAAACGTTTCCTGAAAGGTCCCCAGGTACATCCCATG
>DASXGD010000054.1:0-13554 GCA_036489245.1 Occallatibacter sp.
TGAAGGGCATCGAAGAGATGGTGGCCGACAAGGGATACCACTCGGGCGCCCTGCTGGAGCGGGTAACAAAGTACCAGGTGCGCAGCTACATTCCGGAGAGGCAGCAGAAGGGACAACGCAAATGGGAAGGCAAGGCCGGCCAGCAACAGGCAGTCTATGCCAACCGGCGGCGGGTGCAGGGCAACTACGGCAAGAGCTTGTTGCGACGGCGGGGAGAGTTGGTCGAACGCAGCTTCGCGCACTGCTACGATACCGGAGGCATGCGGCGTACACATCTGCGCAAGCACAACAACATCCTCAAGCGGCAGCTGATCCATGTCGCCGGATTTAATCTGAGCCTGATCTTCCGCAAGTTGTTGGGCGCTGGAACGCCGCGGGAGTGGAACAACCGGGGCAGAATGCTGTTGTTGTTCTTGTTGGGCCTGTTCACCCGCCCACAGGAGCACTACCGGCGTTGCCGAAGCATGATTCTTAGATCGCGAACCGCTCCAGCCGAAACAGCCTTCGTCGCGGCGCGATCCACATCATGCCGCAGATTGGTGGGTTACACCACAGGCTGTTAGGGAACCTTCGGGATTTCGTAACTTCGCTTTTCGGTGATCATGCCGACGGTGTGCGTTATGTACGGCCCCCTTCCGATGTGGTGTCCGAAGTCGGACAATCATGATCAAATTCGGCCACTCGGACCTATCGCCACCCCTCCCGCCCTGCTGCCCATCGCCAAACCTTTCAGATACATAGCGTGCAGCGCCGGATGGACCCGGACATGCAAACCCAACGCACGTAAGCTCCTGCGAGCTTCGCCTCAGAACTGTATGAGTCATTGCGCCGGGCAGAGAGATACGAGGAGGTTTCGTGGTCATACGTACAATCATTGCCGATGACGAACCGCTGGCACGGCAGAAGTTAAGAGTATTACTGCAGACGATTCCCGACGTCGAAATCGTAGGGGAAGCGGCATCTCCTTCCGAAATCGTGTCCCTGGTGCGGACAAAGAATCCGCATCTTCTGTTTCTCGACATCTGCATGCCGGGGATGGACGGTTTCGACGTAATCACGGAGTTGTCCAGAAATCGAGCCGGCTTGTTGCCTTACATCATCATCACCACGGCACACGACCAGTACGCGGTGCGTGCCTTCGAGATGCAGGCTGCCGACTACTTGTTGAAACCATTCACAGCCCAGCGTCTTCATGCCGCTGTTCAATATGCGCGCGAGCGGATAGACAATGAGCCGGCGCGCGGTCCTCAGGAAGCAAAGCCGGCCGCCACGGCCAATCCTCATCCGGCCCGCATCGCCTTTAAGTCGCGCGGCCGAATTCTCTTCCTGCCCCTGTCGGAAATTCGATGGATCGCCGCTGAAGAGAACTACGTGCGCATCTGCACGGCATCAGAAACGCACCTGCTCCGGGAAACCATGACCGGCATTGCCAGCAAGCTCGATTCCCGCATGTTCATGCGAGTCCACCGATCCGCGATCGTCAATCTGAAACACGTGAAGGAAGTGCGGCGAGAGACATCCGGCGATTTCTCCGTTCTTCTTTCCAACGGGCAGAAAGTGGCCATGAGCCGCAGCCACCATTCTCATATCGATCACCTGATCACGCACTTGTAGCGCCATCACTGGCGGGAGAGCCCGGTCAGAGCGAAAATATCGAACGGGCTCCGCAACTGCATCACGTACGCTTCGGCTCTCTTGCAGCCCGCTGCGAAGCCGCGAAACAAAGCCACCGTATCCTGCACGCCATAAAAGAAGTCGGGATTCTGGCTGGCGTGCGCGTAGCATGCCGCTTTTTTGGTATCGGCCACGCTGCTGATATCCACATAATGCGTGGGTGCGGGGAACTGCATCGTATCTTCCCCGTCCGATACCTCGTAGTAATACAGCGCAAAGCGGCGCTTCAGCCGGTTCCACGATTCATAAGTGAGATTGGCAATGGCGCGATGATCCGGGTGGTTATCGACGAGCCATTGGTTGAAGACCGCATCGGGGTTTTCCGCGGCGATAATCTTTTCAAATGCATCGTAGTGCGCGCCGTCGACCACTGCGTGCCCGTTGGTTTGATTGTCGTAAACCGGGCGTGCCTTCAGAATCTCGCATGCTTTTTTAGCCTCGGCAATCCGCACCGCCGCTGAAGTCTCCCAGGCTCCATCGTTCAGATACAGCAGAATAACCTCGTGTCCCAGCGCTGTGAGCCGGGCAACTGTGCCACCGCACCCATACTCCGGATCGCCGGGATGGCCGCCGGTCACGACGATCTTGAACTTGCGCGCGAGCGACTCCGGATCTCCCTTCGCCTGGGCGCCGAGAGTCGCCGCTCCCGCAAGCGCCCCTGCTCCTTTCAGCACGTCGCGTCGATTCATCATCCAGCCTCAGGCCGCAGCCACACCGCCTCCGCGGCCGGCCGGCCCAGGATCGAATTCCCCGTCGGTAACTCAATCAAGACGGTCTGATCGTAATTCTGGCGGACCACCCGCAGCCGCTGCCGGGGCCCGATCCCGGTCTGATGCAGAAACAACAGCAGTCTGGGGTCTCGCTCGTGAAGGCTCGTCACCGTATACCGCCGCCCTTCGGCCGCCTCGGAGAGCGGCACTTCGCCGCGGAGCTTGCGCTCGGATGGATTTTCGGGCAGCACTGCGTTGCCGTGCGGGCAAGCCCCGCTTTCTCCCAGTTTCTCCCGAAGCTTGGCCTCGAATGCGGGCGAGACCGCGTGCTCCAGCCGCTCCGCTTCCTCGTGTATCTCGTACCACTCCATGCCGAAGATCTCGCTCAGCATGCGCTCGATGAGATGGTGGCGAAGCGCAGTTCGATACGCGGTCTCGCGCCCGGCCGCCGTCAACCGGACGATGCCGTCTTCGCCTACTTCCACGTCTCCATCGCGTTTCAGCCGCTTCAGCGCCATGGTCACCGCCGGCGCCGAAACTTCGAGCCAATGCGCCAGCATGGCAGGAATGACCTGCCGCCCCTCAGCCTCGGCCTCGAGGATCGCCTTGAGGTAATTCTCTTTCGAAACGTGGATGGAATCGCGCATGACAGCTTCTAGCTACTAGCTCCTGGCCTATCGCACCGCGCTATTGCTCCTTGCTGCAAGGATGTCAGCGGTCAATGTTTGATTGTATGCGTCCGGTTCCAAACACTCTAACAGAGGCAACCTATTCCGGTCCGTAAGCCCAATAGATAACCTGAAGACCGTCTTAGATAGCACGTCGAGGTTAGAAGCTGGGAGCTTTCCTTCGCGATTCCAGCTATTCTTCTCCGGTCTGTGATGGTAGCCTTGCTCTTTCCCCGGGAGGAGGTCCCCATGCAAGCGCGACGCAATTCCTTTGCACTCGCGGTCGGGCCGATTCTGCTGTTCGCCCCTGCCGTACTTTCTCAAACCCCGTCTGCCGCCTCCACTTCAATTCTCTCGCCGCCGGTTGCATCAGTCAGGGAAGTTGTCGAAGACTACCACGGAACCAAAGTAAGTGACCCGTATCGCTACATGGAGAATCTCAAAGATCCGGAGGTGGCGGCCTGGTTTAAAGGCCAGAACGACTACACGCGAGCCACACTGGCCAAAATACCGGGCCGGGCGAAGCTGCTGTCGCGCATTCGTGAACTCGACCAGTCCGTGCCGCGCGTGGGCGCAAACCGGCTGTCGGGCGATGTTTACCTGATCTGGAAACGTCTGCCCACTGAAGACACAGCGAAGATTTACCTTCGCAGCGGACTGAAGGGAAACGATCGTCTGCTCGTTGATCCTGAAAAGATCAAGCTCATTGCGGAAGACCAGGCCAAAGGGAAAAACGAAACCACCAGCGCCAGGGTGTCCCCCGACGGCAGGTTACTGCTGGTCGGCATCATTCCCGGAGGCTCCGAGACCAACAATGAGTTGCATGTGATTGAGATCGCCACGGGCCGCGAACTTGAAGACGTCATCGCCCACGGCGCTTGTGCCGAGGGCCTGTTTGCTTCATGGCTGCCCGACAGCCGCTCGTTTGTCTATGGACGCCTGCAGAATCTCCCCGCTGGCGCACCAGCTGAGAAGGTGCGGCAGAACTTCCGCTCGTATCTGCATGTCCTCGGAACCGATCCCGAACGGGACAAGCCCGTCTTTGGCAACGGCGTCGTGCCTTCGATCGAGGTCGACCCAAGCCTGATCGCATCCGTGGATATCCCCGAAGGTTCGCGCTATGCCATTGGCATGCTCAACGGAAGCGTCACTCCCAACAGCGCTTACTACATCGCCCCGGTCGAATCGGTTGGCAAACCGGACACTCCGTGGCGCAAGATCGCTGACTTTGCCGATGGAGTCACAGACGTCCGTGTCCAGGGTGACGATCTATACCTCCTGACCTACAAGGATGCTCCCCGCTCCAAGATCATCCGCATCGATGGGCGCAAGCCCGACCTCGCCTCCGCAGAAACCGTCGTCCCGCAAGGCGAAGCGGTAATCACGAACATAGGTCGAGCCAAGGACGCGCTCTACGTGAATCTGATGGACGGCGGTATCGGACGTTTGTTGCGGGTTCCGTACGGTGCGACGCCGAAGGCCGAAAAAGTGGCCCTACCGTTTGATGGCACCGTTTACCTGAACACCAATCCGCAACTGGTCGGCTGTCTGCTTTACGCAACCACCTGGACAAAGGCCTTCAAAGTCTACGCCTATGATCCCAATTCGAAGCGCGTAACCGACACCGGGATCCAACCCGCCGGCCCGTTCGATGACCCAGGGAACCTCGAATCGGTGGAGGTGAAGATTCCCAGCCACGACGGGACTCTGGTACCGCTTTCCATTGTTTACAAGAAAGGATTGAAATTCGACGGAACCAATCCCACACTGCTCGACGGCTATGGAGGCTACTCTATTTCAATCACTCCCTATTTCGATCCCACCCAACTCGCCTGGTATGAAGCCGGAGGAGTTTTTGCGACCTGCCATGTGCGCGGAGGAGGAGAATACGGGGAAGAGTGGCACCTGGCCGGAAAGGGCGCAACCAAGCCCAATACATGGCTCGATTTCATTGCGTGTGCCCAGTACCTGATCGACAAGAAATATACATCGACGCCGCGGCTGGCCGGCACCGGTGGCAGTGCGGGCGGGATCCTGATCGGACGCGCGATTGAGGAACGACCCGATCTGTTTGGCGCCGCCGTCATCGATGTCGGCTTTGTGGACCTGGTGCGTTCCGAGACCACGGCGAACGGGGAGACTAACATTCCCGAGATCGGCAGCGTGAAGACCGAGGAGGGATTCAAGAACATTTACCGGATGAGCGCCTACGCCAATGTCAAGGATCGGACTCCGTACCCGGCCGTCCTGCTCACCACAGGGAGCAATGATCCACGTGTCGATCCGTGGATGCCGGGGAAACTGACAGCGCGGCTTCAGGCGGCCACCTCCAGCGGCAAGCCGATCCTGCTCCGCGTCGACTACGGTGGCGGCCACGGCGGCGGCAGCGGCGAAATAGAACAGCAGGAAGCAACCGCGGACCGATGGAGTTTCCTGCTCTGGCAGTTCGATGTGTCCGGATTTCAGCCGAACCAGTGACAGAACGAGTGCCGTCCGAGTGAGGGCTTTACTTTACCCGCACCTTCGGCTCCACTGACAAGCCAGGCCGCAACAGGTGGTCGGGGTCTTCGTGTTCGAGGTCGGTAAAGTCGACGCGCACCGGGACACGCTGGACCACTTTCACGTAGTTGCCGGTCGCGTTCTCTGGGGGGAACAGCGAAAGTACTGACCCAGTCGCCCCGCCGATCTGTGTCACCTTGCCCTTATAGTTCTTCCCCGTTGCGTCGACCGAGATTTCCACCGGTTGTCCGGCCGCCATGTGGCGTAGCTGCGTTTCCTTGAAATTGGCCGTCACCCAGATGTCTTCCAGAGAAACAAGGGTGAGCAGATTCTGGCCGACCGAGACATTCTGGTTGAGCTCGACGCTCTTGCGGGTGATGATGCCGGCGCCGGGGGCAATGATTTTGGTGTAGCTGAGGTTCAGATTGGCCTGGTCGAGCTGGGCCTGGGCCTGTTCTACCTGCGCTTCAGCCTGCCTCGCTTTGGCGTTTTGCGCCGCGATCTGCTGCGGCCCCGTCTGGGCGTATTTCAATAGCGCCTGGGACTGAGCTTCCCGGTCGCGCGCAACCCGCACGCCCTCGGCCGCAGCCTGCTCGCTGGCCAGTGCATCCTGCACCGAGGCGGCTGCCGCGGCCGCGGCTGCCACGGCAGCGTCAAACTGCTGCTTGCTGATGACATCCTTTTCCACCAGCGGCTTGTACCGTTCCAGATCGGCCTGGGCCTTCTTGTCATTGGCCTGGGCCTGCACCACCCGCGCGTGGGCCGCCTGTTGCTGTTGCTGCGCCTGCAGCACCTGGGCGTGTGCCCCGCTCACGTCCGACGTGGCTGAAGTCAGATTGCTTCCAGTATTGATGGTCGTAAGCGGGACGGCCACATTGGCCGCCGCGGCATTCGCTTTTGCGCTGGCCAGCACTGCCTTGGCGTTCTCCACCGCAACCTGGTAGTCGCGCGGATCGAGCTCGGCAATCAGGTCCCCCTTCTTCACCATCTGGTTCTCGTCGACATAGACCTTTTGCACCTGTCCGCCGATGCGCGAACTCACCTGGATGAGATGGCCGTTGATCTGGGCGTCATCTGTGTCCTCTGTAAACGTGGCGTGCCACCAGAACGCGACGGCTCCCAATACGAGAATTGCGATCACAACGATGATGATGCCCCTGCGGCGGGACCGCGGCTGTACGACCTCCGTTGTCGTATCCGGCTCGGTTTGTACTGGTGTTGTCGTTGTTTCCGCCACGTTCACTTTCCTCCCAGGTAACTCTTGTAATTCTCAGCGGCGCCAAGCGACCGCGCCAGGCTGAGCTTGGCTAAGTTGTGCCGGTAAAGGCTCGACACATATTGATTGTTGGCCACGGCAACCGACTGTTCGGCCTGGTGCACGGCAAGGTTGTCGCTCACCCCGGCTGCATATCGCTGCTGCGCTTCGCTGAGCGCTTCATTGGCCAGGTCCACGCTGGAGCGCGCCACTTCCACCTGTTGCTGCGCCGACGCAATATCCAGCAGGGCTACGCGCACGTCGGCATCCACCTGCGCGTTCTTGTCGCTCAGCTCCGCAGTCTGCGTGTCCAGCTGCGACTGCGCCTGTTCAGCTTCGCCCCGCAATCCGAATTCCTTGAAAACCGGCACGCTCACGGTACCCGCCGCGTCCACGGTCCCATGCGAAGTGCCGAAGTTCACCCCGATCAGGCCATAATCTACGTCCGTCTTTATTGTCGGATAACGGTCGGCCGTGGCCGCCTTGCGCTGCTCTTTAGCTGCGGAAGTCTGTTCCACCATGGCTGCCAGGTCCTTGCGGTTGGCGTGAGCCTGGCGAATGGTGGCGTCGATATCCAGCTGGTCGAATGGCGAAAACGGGACCTTGTCGACCAGGTTGAACTTCTGCGCCAGCGGCAGGCCGATGGTGCGCGCCAGCGCCAGCCGGTCTTTTTCCAGTGCGTTCTGGTCCACGATCAGCAGCTGTTGCAGAGTCTGGTAATCGACCCGGGCGCGCAGCTCATCGAGCAACGGCGCGGTTCCGGCCTGGTGGAGGTTGACCGCCTGGTCGAGCGAAACCTTCGACGTCGCCACCTGGGATGCCGCGGCGGTGACAAGGGATTCATCCGCCAGCACCAGCAGATAGGCGTTGCCCACCGTGAGCACAACCATCTGGCGGGCATCCTCGGCCGTCAGCTGCGCGGCGTTGAAATTGTGACGCGCCGCCAGGTACGTCCGTAGCGAGTTCACATCCACCACCGCCCACGAAAGGAACGCGCGGAGATCGGTGTAGCCGAATGGCCCTACGATGGTAGGAAATCCCGGGACGCGCAGCCCCAATGCCGCCAGGTCCACCTGCTGCAGAGATTCCTTCCACGAAGCATCCACCGTGGGCAGAAGAGCCTGCATCTGGCTCAGGCGCTGGCCCCGCACCCCGGACGCCTGCGTGGTGCTCAAAATGGCGCCCAGGTTAAACTTGAGGCCGCGCTGGATGGCATCATCCAGCGTCAAGTCGATCGGCTGCTCCGACACCTCGCCGGTAGGCACGCTGCCTTGGTAACTGGATGAGTTCAGCTGGGTCGGGGTGGGAGCGCTCAGCGCCGTTTGTGCACTGAGCCCGGGAGCCAGCAGGACAAGCGACAGGATCGAAAGTCCCAGCCAAATCTCACGGACACACGGAACGATTTCGGTTTTTGGGGAGGATTCTGACAGCATCAGTGATTTTCTCGCCTGAACGACTGAAACAGCGGGCGCATGCCCGAAAATGTTGGCTCATTAATGGATGCAGACGAATAGCGGCAAGGTTCCTAAACAGTGTAACGAATGCGGCATGGAAACGTGCTTGGGCGGGTCCCCGCAGTTTTGGATCCGGAAATGAATCGCCGCGCCGGAGCCTTCTCTACCGTTTCGTGATCCTGGTTGCTGGTACCCTATCGGCCGGCTGTAGCGTGAATCAGCTGGGAAGCCAATGAACAGAGTGCCTGGCGGAACAGCTCACGCACCGCGTCCGCGTTCCATCCGGTTGCCCGGCCCCCCCCATGGGCCGCCAGCAATGCCGCCGTTTCCGCCGCGCTATAGCCGGCGACAGCCCGCAGCACGTAGACCGTGCGCATAGCGGTCGGCAGGCACTCGAGCCAGTTGCGGACCCGGTCGCGGTCCGGGCCGGCGATCATGCGCTCCATGGCCTCGCGGGCCTCTGCAGCAGCATCCAGGTCATCGTCCTCGATACAGGTAACCGCGTGTTCGAGACCATCCGGAGCAGCCAGAACACCGGAATCGCGGTCGGCAATCAACTCGATGGCGGCCGTGGCCAGCGCTAGCCGGCTGCTGCGACTCGCCTCCCCGGCGTCGGTGCAGGAGGAAACCTCGGCCGTAGCCACCGCCGTTTCGACCAGCCGGATACTGTCTTCTCCCTCCCCCGCCAGCATCGAAGCCAGGCTGTAGAGCCTGGCGGCGATCTCGTCGAACATCCCGTCCATCCTCTCCTGTGCATGGTCGACTGTGGCTTCGCCTTTGGGCCGGACGTCCGGCAAACCCTGCGCCCGGTCAGCGAATCGGTTGGCGCCCGCGGGCAAAGGCAGGGTCGGAATCAAGCCGGAATCCGAGGTAGAGGTTTCTTTAGGCATCGATGTGCTCCTCGTGTTGGGGAGATTCAGCGGTTCCGCATCTGCGGCGACCGAAACCATCCGGGCCGCATGGATTCAATGACAAAGAAGCCTGAAGGAACGCCGGAAACGACTTCGTCGGCTGCGGAGCCGCACTGGAAGCAGGTTCGCCCTGACTCTATCCTCAACCCGCAAGCCGCGGCGGGTCAATCTTCTCGGCCGTTCGGGCGCGGTACTACCTAGGAATTCCCCGCCCAGGCGGACGAAATACCTGCTGCCCTGGCGTGGTTAGATTCCCAAAAGACGCACCATTTCATAGTTTTTGCAGGTAATTAATATCTTCTCTGCCGCCTTCCTGTTTGGATGGCATGTAGCGCTTTCGTGGCCGCCCGGCTTTCTCCGCCACACCGGAGGGGGAACGCTGTAGACTGCCAACTACGGCGCACGGGACGAAGTCAATGGCGGGAACAACCAAAAGGCAGCAGCTATTCAACGGGCGTGATGCGTCCTGGATGCAATTCAACCGGCGCGTGCTCGAAGAGGCCGAGGACCCGGCCAACCCTCTCCTCGAGCGGGTCAAGTTCCTGGCCATCACCGGCAGCAACCTGGATGAATATGTGGAAATTCGCCAGGCCGGCCTCATGCAGCGCATCGAGGATGGCTATAGGGAGCCGGGCTACGATAGCCTGCGCCCCGAGGAATCACTGGCCGCGCTGACCGCCGAAATCCACAGCTTTGTCGACGCCCAGTACGCCTGCTGGAACAACCAGTTGCTCACGGAACTGCGCCAGCAAGGCGTTCGGCTGCTCGAATGGAACGAACTGGACACCGAGGCCCGCGAGTTTGCCCAGAGCTATTTCCAGCGCGAAGTCGACCCCCTGCTCACCCCTATCTCCATCGATCCCGCGCATCCCTTCCCCCGCGTGCTGAACAAGGCCCTGTGCCTGGCGCTGCTGCTGCGGCCCAAGCGCCGCAGTTCCAGCCCCCAGGTGCTGGGTGTCGTCACAGTGCCCCGCGCCCTCTCGCGTTTCATTCGCCTGCCCGCGGCGGACGGCAAATTCGATTACATGCTGCTCCAGGACCTGATCGCCCAGAATCTCTCCGGCATGTATCGGGGATACGAGGTGCTGGCTCATGCCGCCTTTCGCGTGACCCGCAACTCCAACCTCTATTTCGAAGAGGAAGAAGCGCGCTCCCTGCTGGAATCGATTCGGGTTGAGTTGCACAACCGGCGCAAGGGAGACGCAGTCCGCCTCGAAATCGAGGCCGGCGCCCATCCCGATATCATCGAGCGTCTGCGCGTCAACTTCGAACTGGAGGAGGACCAGGTCTTTCGCGGCGATGGTCCGGTCAACCTGTCCCGGGTGATGTTCTTTTACAGCGACGTGCAGCGTCCGGATCTGAAGTACCCGCCCTTCACGCCCAAGCCTCTCCACCTGAGCCGCAAGGCCAACAACATCTTTGAAGACCTGCGCACCCGCGACATCCTGCTTCACCACCCCTACGATTCCTACGAGCCAGTCGTCAGCTTCATTCAGTACGGCGCTGAGGACAGCGCGGTCGTGAGCATGAAGCAGACGCTCTATCGGACCAGCCAGGACTCCCCCATGTTCCAGGCTCTGATCGACGCGGCCGCCACCAAGGAGACCACGCTGGTCGTCGAGCTGATGGCGCGCTTCGACGAAGCCTCGAACATCCGCTGGGCGCGCAGCATGGAAGACGCCGGCGTCCAGGTCTTTCATGGCGTCGTGGGACTCAAGACCCATTGCAAGCTGGCCATGCTGGTGCGACGCGACGAAGACGGCGTCACCCGCCGCTACTGTCACCTGGGCACCGGCAATTACAACCCCGTCACCGCCCGCTTCTACACAGACCTCAGCCTGCTCACCAGCGATCCCCAGATCACCGAGCGTGTGCACATGGTCTTCAACTACCTCACCGCGCACGCCGAAGTCGACGACTACCGACCCCTCCTCGTCGCTCCGCTCACCATGGCCGAGAGTTTCCTCGGGTTGATCCGGCGCGAGTCAGAACATGCCCGGGCAGGCCGTCCGGCCCAAATCATCGCCAAGATGAATGCCCTGCTTGAGCCCAGCGTGATCGAAGCGCTCTATGCCGCATCGCAGGCCGGCGTCGAAGTCGATCTCATCATTCGCGGCGTCTGTACCCTGCGGCCCGGCGTTCCCGGACTCTCCGACCGCATTCGCGTTCGCTCCATCGTGGGCCGCTTCCTCGAGCATTCCCGCATCTTCCACTTCGCCAACGGCGGCGATGACGAAACCTACCTTGGCTCCGCCGACTGGATGCCCCGCAACCTCTTCGAGCGCTGCGAGGTCGTCTTTCCCGTACGCGACGCGGCCGCACGCGCCCGGATTCACGATGAGATTCTCCCCGCCCTGCTGGCCGACACCGTCAAGGGGCGCCTTCTCCAACCCGATGGAACCTATGTCCGGGCCTCAAAGATACTCAAGGATGCCGAGCGATTCTCCAGCCAGGATTTCCTCATGCAATTGGCTGAAGGTAAAGCCGACGTGGGCGCCATTCCCCGCCGCATTTCTCCCTCCGGCGTCCCCACTCCCCAGAAGCGGGCGCCCCGCCGGGCGCCCCGCAAAGCGGTCGCCGCTGACTGAATCTCACCGTTTGCAGAAAATTTCCTCCCTTGTTGCTAACCTTGATTTGACAGCATCTGAAAACAAAGCGCACGGAAGCGCTGGAGCGAAACGTGTTTCGTACGGTGCACGGCTTTCTGCAACCCTCGCTTCAAGGAGATAAAACATGGCACCATCCGCACCGCAGGTCTTTAACGGCGTCACCCCGGACCAATACGATCGCCTGGTCGAAAAAGCCAAAGCCTCCGGAATCGACATTGGCGGCAACGCCGGCGCCGCTTCGAAATTCGGCGTCGAAATCTCCTGGAACTACGTACCCGCCACCCAGGAACTCACCCTGCAGTGCCTGAAGACCCCCTTCTTCATGAGTGCCTCCGACGTGAACGCGAAAATCCATTCCCTCGTCCAGCAAAGCCTGGCGTAGAGTTTCAGCGCGCAACGTCCAAGCAGGTTCCTCAGGTCTTCCCTCCTACAATCGAAGCAGTGACGACCTTTGCCAACCCGCCTCGACAGTTTCCAGCCTCGGGACGACACGGAACCGCCGTCCGCGCCTGGAAAGTCGCGGCTCCGCTCCGGATATGGCACCTGGCCAGCCTCGATGCGCCTACCGTAGCGGTCGTGTGGACGTGTGCCTTCGCGTGGGCGGCGCACGTTCGTCTCCCCGCCTGGGCTCCCGCGCTCCTGGCTCTCGGAGCCTGGGCCGTCTACATCGGCGATCGCCTTCTCGATGCCCGCGCCGGCCTGGGCACTCCGCCCAGGCACAAGTTACGCGACCGCCACTACTTCCACTGGAGGAACCGCTGGATTCTGGCGCCGCTGGCCGTTCTTGCCGCGACCGCAAGCCTATGGATCGTTGTCACCCGCGTTCCCGCAGCGGCGCGCGTACCGGACTCAGCCGTCGCGGCTGCGACTCTGGCCTACTTCTCCAGCGTCCACTCCCGCCGCGGGCTCCCAACCTGCCTGGCGCGGTTACTGCATCCGCTCCTCTCGCGGGCCGTCCTGATCGGCATCTTGTTTACCGCTGGATGCCTTCTTCCAGTATGGTCCCAGGCCGCACTTCGGGAGGCGCACGGTCGGGTGGAGCGGCTGCTCCTGGTCCCGGCCCTGTTCTTTGGCGTCCTGGGATGGCTGAACTGCCACGCCATCGCGCGATGGGAATCCGACCCAGGCAAGCATGGGAAGCCCGTCCAGGCAATCGCCTGCTTTGTCGGCGTTGTGGGAGTACTCCTCGCGCTTGTTCTTCTATGGAACGAACCGCGTTCCGCCGCTCTTGTGGGCGCCGGAGCCGGTAGCGCCTCGCTGCTCGTCCTGCTCGATCGATTTCGCTTCCGGCTCACGCCCCTGGCAGTGCGCGCCGGCGCCGACCTGGTGCTGCTCACGCCGGCCTTGCTCCTGATCCACGCGCCTTTTCATTCATGAGCCTCGCAGCATCTCCACCCGCGATTCGCCCGGCCGCGATGCCTCCACCCGCCTTCGATCGCCTCGCGCACGTCTATCGCTGGATGGAGTGGCTCAGCTTCGGTCCGTTTCTCTGGCGGTGCCGATGCGCGTTTCTTCACCGCCTCAGCCACTGCCGGAGGGCTCTGGTCCTGGGGGATGGCGACGGACGATTCACCGCCCGGCTCCTCGCACACAACCCGGCAATTCTCGTCGACGCCGTTGACGCCAGCCCCGCCATGCTCTCCGAACTCGCGCGCCGTGCCGGCCCTCACCGAGGCCGCGTTCGGATTGAGGTCGCCGACATCCGCACATTTGAGCCTCCGGCCGCAGACTACGACCTGGTCGTGACCCACTTCTTCCTCGACTGCCTGGCCCC
>DASXGD010000071.1:0-8863 GCA_036489245.1 Occallatibacter sp.
TGGGAGGGCCGAAGATTTCGGCATCGGATCGACGCAGGTAGTGGCCGTCCAGCAGTGCCACGTCGCCAAATTCGCCGGAGGCGACTTCAGGCGCAGCCACCACCAGCGCGTCCCCGGCTGTCGGGGCCGCCACCCGAACCAGTCCCACCTGCGTCCATGCGGCCGTCAACCGGCTCGCGGCAGCCTCATCGCAGACCGCAACTCTCGAACATGGAGCAATCCGGGCCAGGTCCGCATCTCCGGCAAGAACCTCGGTGATCTTCAGATCGCAGTCCGCGACGCGCAGAAACACCTCGTGGCGGTGAGCGTCGAGCGCGGAGGACAGCACTCCCGCCTTGCGGGCCAGCACCTCCAGACGGGAGACGGCGACGACTGGAACCCCGGATCCTTCCGCCAGCCCCTTGGCTGCGCCGAGCCCTACTCGCACCCCCGTAAAGCTCCCGGGCCCGCGGACCACGACGATACAGCCGACATCCACCAGCCGAATCCGCTGCCTCTCCAGCAGTTCTTCGACGGCCGCCACCAGTGTGGCCGAATAGGTGCGGCCCTCGAGTTCGGTCTGGGCGACGGTTTCCGCCGCGTGCATCCCGGTGAGCCGGCCGAGCGCCACCGACCCCGACGGTCCACACGTATCGATCCCCAGCAAATACATCGTTCATCCCTCAACACCGGCCTGCCTCACTTGGCGGCCTGAATAGCATCCGCCATCGGCCCGTCGTGGCCCGGTTTCCATTACACTCTAATAAAAGCATCTACCCGAATCCTGGTCGATAAGAAACCAAGCAGGAGCAGCCTTGGCCGCCGCGGCAGCACTCACATTCCATGACACGTGGCGCCCGCGCGCCAACCCCTGGGTCATCGCCCTCACGGTCACCATGGCCACATTCATGGAGGCGCTCGATACCTCTATCGCCAACGTGGCCATGGGACACATTGGCGGCTCGCTCTCGGCCAGTCGCGACGAGGCCACCTGGGTCCTCACCAGCTACCTGGTTGCCAACGCCGTCGTGCTCCCCATCAGCGGCTGGATCGCGAACCGCATTGGGCGCAAGCGCTTCTACATGAGCTGCGTTTTCCTTTTCACGATGGCGTCGCTGTTCTGTGGTCTGGCGCCGACGCTTGGCATTCTGGTTCTCTGCCGGGTGCTGCAGGGCGCAGCCGGCGGCGGCCTGCAACCCAGCGAACAATCCATCCTCGCCGACACCTTCCCGCCCCAAAAGCGCAGCATGGCCTTCGCGGTATATGGAATGGCAGTGGTGATGGCGCCGGTTCTGGGGCCAACTTTCGGCGGATGGATCGTCGACAACTACAGCTGGCGGTGGATCTTCTTCATCAATATCCCGGTGGGCATCCTCTCCCTCTATCTCACCAATCGCGTCGTCGAAGACCCACCCTACCTGGCCGAGATTCGCAGCCGCCGCGAAGGCGTTGACTACTGGGGATTGGGCTTGCTCGTGGTCACCATCGGCGCTTTGCAGACCATGCTCGACAAGGGCCAGGAAGACGACTGGTTCAGCTCCCGCTTCATCGTCACCTTGTGCGTCATCGCATCCATCGGCCTGGTGCTGTTCGTATGGCGTCAGCTCCGGATCGAGCATCCCATCCTCGATCTCCGCCTGCTGGTCCAGCGCAACGTGGGCACCACCATGTTCGTCATGTTCATGGTCGGTGTCTCGCTCTACTCGTCCACCGTGCTCATTCCGCAGTTTCTCCAGGAGATCATGGGCTACTCCGCCGAACAGGCCGGCATGGCGGTCTCCTCTGGCGGGATCGCACTGATGGTTCTCTTCCCGGTAGCCGGCGCCCTCGCGCCCAAATTCGATCCCCGCAAGCTTGTTGCGATGGGTTTTACCATCACCACCTTCGGCCTGTATCGCATGACCGGGCTCAGTCTGAACGTCAGCTTCAACATGGCTGTCAGCTGGCGCGTGGTCATCGCGCTGGGCCTGCCCTTCCTGTTCATCCCCATCAATACTCTTTGCTACGCCGGTATTCCCCAGGAGAAGTACAACGAGGTCAGCGGCCTCTCCGCGCTGATGCGCAACCTGGGTGGGAGCGTCGGCATCAGCTTTGTCACGACGCTGCTGGCGCGCCTGACTCAGAAGCATCTCGCCATGCTGTCGGCGCACACCGTCAACGGCAACGGCCCGTTTGAAGCCTTGCGCTCGGGGATGGCTGCGGCCTGGCATCAGCGCTCCGTAGGAGGGATGCCTGATGCGGTGCAGCATGCCGCAGCGCAGATCTATGGCATGGCGCAGATCCAGGCGCGCCTGCTCTCCTATGTGGATGTTCTCTGGGTTATGGTGGCGCTTACGGCCATGCTGATCCCGCTTCCATTTCTGATGCGCAGGCCAAAGAAGATCGCCGCAGTCGTTGTCCACTGATTACTCAGTTTGAGTGTGGCCGGTCCCGAACAGCCTGCTCGAGCACGCGAACAATCTCCGCTTGCTGGGCTTTCGCTTTTGCTGATCCCGTGCCTCCCCGTCCCGTGTTCAGGTTTGCAAGCTGCATGGGAGTCGAGCCGCTCTTGTTTTTGCGAGCAGGGTCGGCACCATGTGCAAGCAATGTCCGCGCCGCTTCAGCACAGCGCGTTCGCACCGCCCGGTGCAGCGGTGTCACCCCGTCCATATCGACGGCGTTCGGATCGGCCCCCGCTTCAATGAGGCAGACGATCGTTGCCGCCTGCGCCCCTGGGTTCCATGTCACCGAACCGGGACTGCCGATCGCCGCATAATGCAGTGCTTCCTGCCCCCGGCGATTCCTGGCCCCAACATTGGCACCCGCACCAATCAGCGTGAGGGCGATCTCTGTCTGGTACGCGGCCGCGGCCATGTGCAGTGCCGTGTCGCGCGCATAAATCCAGCGCTTGATCGAGTCAAGAAAGTATGAATTCTCACCCCCGCGAGTTGCTCCCGTGTCGAAACTCGCCGCCGCCAACCCCGGCGACGCGGACAGCAGCCGCGCAACACCCTGCCCATCGCCGGCAACGATGGCCTCGATAAATTCCCGCAAAGCCGCATCCGAGTCAGCCATTCCACGTCTTCGCTTCCGCAGTCCCCAGGTCTCGCTTTCGATTTCAGACCTGGGAATCAGCCTGCTATGTCCTACAGAGAAACCATTTGAACATGGACTTGCCTCTGAATCGTCCAGAACTCAGTTTTTGTCACCTCCATCGACTCGAAATGCTGGAGCATGGTAGCCGGGAGGCCGATTCTGCTCGGGTATCGTGATCGCATTGCCATCCCGCAACGCCGAGAAATGGGGCGAGCAGATTTCCACGCCGGCCTCGTTGAACTTGTCCTGGATGTTCTGATGAAGATCTGAGTAGATAAACTGCATTTCCCTGGGCACATCGGTATAAGCGTTCAGTTCATAAGCAACAAAGAAGTCGTTCAGGGCCGTCTGTAAAACGAAGGGCGCCGGAGTGTGCAGCGTGTGTTTGGTGGCGAGGGCTGCCTCGATGAGCAGCTGATGTACGGTCTTCCACGGCGCGTCATATCCGATGGTCACTGTGGTATGGAAGATGACTCCGGTGGTCTTGGCCTCGCGCGTGAAGTTCATCACCGAGCCGTTCATAACCGTTGCGTTAGGAATGGTGATGATCTCCTGTTTCATGGTAATGATGCGAGTCACGAGCGCATTCTTCTCTACCACCTCACCCAGGGTGTCGCCGATTTTCACCCAGTCCCCAACCGAGAAAGAACGCATGTAGGTAAGGATGATTCCCGCGATGGCATTGGCTACGGCCGAAGAGGAACCAAGGGACAACAGCAAGCCTACGAAGATCGAGACGCCCTGGAAGGCCGGACTCTTGGAACCGGGAAGGTAGGGAAAGATGATAATCACAACCAGGATTATTACCAACCCCCGGACCAACCTTGCGGTTGGCGCAGCCCATTCGGGAAAGAAGCCGCTGAACGACAGGTTCCCTTTGCTGATTTCTCCGAAGATCAAGCCGATCAACCGGAACACTTGAGCCGCGATGACGATGACCACGGCGATGACAACCAGGTTGGGAAGGTAGTCCAGACCGGATTTGCTAATCTTCGAGAGTGCGTCCAAAACCCAGCCGGTAATGGCATGCGAGACGGAACGTGTCGAAGGAAAGAAGCTCAGTACGACGGTGACATAAATCTGAAACAGGCCGATCAGCAGCAACCAACCCATGACCGCGCCCATGGCCATGATCACCGAAAGGGCGTAGGTGACACCAACCTGCCATGCTGATTTCTTCTCCACGGATTCCGACCGGGCCGAAATCCATTTTTCGATGCGGCCGCGGGCGAGCAGGCGCAGCTTTCTGACCACCCAGACAAAGGGCACAAAAGCGATAGTGGCCAGAAATGAATAAAGGATGTCCCAGAGAAAAGATCTCCAGTTGTGTTCCTTGCGGTAGTTCAGCATGGCCTGTCGAATGTTTCCAGCATCCTCGATGGCAAGCTGCTTTCTTGTTTTTCCGGCCAGCTTTGCGTCCGCTTCGGTGACGACCATGAGGAGTTTATTGCCGGCCGAGATTTCCGTCCATGCCTCCTGCGGCTCCAATCCGACTTCCTCAGGAGCGAAACTACTATCTTTCGCGACCGCAATGATACGCTCGGTGATCTTTTCTGCTCTTTCCTGTGGAGAGATTGAGCCAATGGTTTGGTAAACCGAGACGATGTGACGGCCGTCGATCGTCACGTCCCCCCGCAAAGGCGTCGTATCGCTTGCGATCTCAGCTTCAGCGCCGGTGTCATTGGCCGCCTGGGCTGGCGTATTCGATGCTTGCTGCGCGAGCAGCGGCGAAAACGATGACAACGCAAGAAGGGAGAGAAGCAATCTCCAAAGCAGGTGGAAACTCGAATACCTTAAGGATCTCTCGCACTGATTGCCTGGCATGGACTTGCTCCAATCTCCCGACGGACGTGGATTTGCAGCCGCTGTCACGAGGGCATTCTGGCAAACTAATTGATCATTAAGCACTAGTAGTTTTCCCAGTATTCTCCTACCCTTTTTGCTTTCTAAACTTTACGGGAAAATCCGAGGGTGGCATCAAACAGCGCGGTGGGAAGGAATGGGATGTTCGACATGAGATTCAGAGGCTCGCATTTTGCACTATTCCTGAAGGGCGCCCGGAGCTTTGTTGCCATCCTTTGCTGCTTGTCGATGCTGCCGAGCGAGGCAGCGTGGGCCGCTACCGGATGGCAGGAAGCCCAGGCTCCGGCAGCAGAGGAAGCCCCGGCAAAACTTCCACCCGACCAGCTCGACACACTGGTAGCTCCGATTGCCCTCTATCCGGACGCTCTGCTCAGCCAGACGCTGATGGCTTCGACGTACCCTCTCGAGATCATCCAGTTGCAGCAATGGCTTGCGAAAAACCCGAATCTCAAAGACAAGGCACTGGCAGACGCTGTAGGAAAGCAGCAATGGGATCCGAGCATTCAGCAAATGGCCGGCACGCCGGACCTCGTGAAACAACTGGCCGAAAACATCAAATGGACGACCGACCTGGGAAACGCATTCCTCGCGCAGCAAGGCGATGTGATGGATGCGGTCCAGCGCATGCGCTCCAAGGCCCAGGAAAAGGGAAACCTGAAGACCAGCGAACAGCAGAAGGTCGAAGTACAGACGGTTGAGAACAAGCAGGTGATCGTCATCCAGCCGTCCAACCCCGAGGTCGTGTACGTACCGAGTTACAACCCAACAGTCGTATACGGGCCACCCGTCTACCCTCCGCCGCCCTATTATCCGCCACCTCCGCCACCGGGATATTATGCCGCGGGCATGGCGATCTCATTCGGTGTGGGCATGATGATGGGGGCGTTCTGGGGTGGCGGCTCGTGCTGTGGGTGCGGGTGGGGCGGCGGGAACAACAACGTCTACATCAATAACAACAATAATTTTGTGAGGAACACCAACGTCCAGGGCGGGAACCGGGTCAATGCACGGGGCGGAAACAGCTCCTGGAACCACAATCCCCAGCACCGCGGCGGCGCGCCTTACGGAGACCGCAACACGGCGAACCGGTTTGGAGGTAATTCCGTAGGGGACCGCCGCGGCGGAGCCGGTGGCGCCGGCGGAGTCGGTGGCCGTGGCGGAGTGGGTGGTGCAGGTGGGGTAGGTGGCGCCGGCGGCGTCGGCGACCGCGGTGGGGTCGGCGACCGTAACGGAGCCGGTGATCGTGGCGGCGTTGGTGACCGCGGGGGAGCTTCCGCCTCGAATCGCCCCTCGGCCGGAACATCAGATCGCGGCGCCAACCGAGGTTCCGCGGGCGGCGGTGACCGGGTGGGCGACCGCAGCGTGCCAAGCCAGGGTGCGAGAGGCGGAGGCGGAGGCGGAGGTAGCGCATTAGGCGGCGGGAGCGGAAGTTCGGCCAGGGCCAGCAGTTCGCGTGGATCCTCCAGCTTCGGAGGAGGTGGCAGAGGTGGCGGCGGCGGACGTTCCGGTGGGGGAAGACGGAGATAGGACTATGACAGGCGCGAAGCGAACCCCGAAAGGATTGAAAACGATGAGACGCACGCTTGGACTACTTACCTCGGCTTTCGCGGCATTTTGTCTTGCTTCGACCAGCGCGCAGACTCCGCCGGATAGCAGCGCCGCCTCGGCGGCGAAGATCACGCAGATGACTTTTTCTACGCCGCAGGCCGCGGTGGAAATGCTGATCAAAGCCACCGGCGATTACGACGTTCCCACGCTGATGCAGATCTTCGGACCATCGGGAGAGGACTTTATCTCGACGGCTGACCCCGTCCGGGACAAGAATGCCAGCCTCGCTTTTGCAGAGATGGCGCGTACGAAGAACAATGTTCAGATTGACCCGAAGAATTCCAGTCGAGCGACTGTCATCGTGGGAAGCAATGACTGGCCGTTCCCCGTTCCCCTGGTGAAGAAGAGCGGCAAGTGGCGCTTTAATTCCGATGCGGGCCGGACCGAGCTTCTGTACCGCCGCATCGGAGCGAACGAACTCGATGCGATCCAGGTTTGCCGGGGCTATGTCGAGGCACAGAAGCAGTATGCCTTGACGGTTCACGACGATTCCGGCGTCAATCAATACGCGCAGAAGATCATCAGCACGCCCGGAAAACAGGATGGCCTGTACTGGCCGAGCTCCGACGGCACAGCGGAAAGCCCGATCAGCGAGCCGGTTGCAAAAGCGATTGAGGAAGGCTACTCGGTTGACAAGCGGTCTGCCTACCACGGGTACTATTTCAAGATTCTCAAAGGACAGGGACCCAATGCGCCTATCGGCGCCATTGACTATGTGATCCAGGGGGCCATGATCGGCGGCTTTGCCTTGATCGCCGCGCCTGCCGAGTATCGCGTGACCGGCGTAAAAACCTTCATCGTGGGCCCCCAGGGGATCGTCTATCAGAAAGACCTGGGACCCGATACTCTTACGATCGCAAAAGGAATCGAGCTGTTTGATCCGGACAAATCATGGCAGCCAACGGATGATCAGTGGCCGTCGGATACAGACGACAATGCCCCGGCTGAAACAGCGAAACAATAAGAATTGAATCGCCTCGCTGGCGTATCGAACGGGGGTGCCGCAAGTCAAACCGCAGCGCCCCCGCTTTTTTTGGGTTGCGAGCAGCAGCTAAAACACTATAGATACCCTTCATCTGAGCAACGAGACGATGATGGTGCCCCATGTCGTCAGCAGAATGTGTCCGATCGCAACAGTATACGAATACCCCAGAGTGGCAATAGGACTGTCGGATTTCTCCTGGACAGCTGCGACGCCTGCGATCATGGTTTGCGCGCCGGCGACGCCTCCCAGAAGTTGGACCGCGTCGAGGTGAAGCACGTGGCGGCCGAACAAGATGCCTGAAATGAGGGGGACAAGCGTAACAACGATTCCTCCAAGGAACAGGACGTAACCATAATCCCTCACCGCATTGATAAAAATCGGGCCCGCTTTGAGTCCGATCATGGCAACGAACGCCGCCAGGCCGATGGATCGCATGAAGAGAATCGCGGCGTCCGGAATCCTGGCAAACCAGGGGCGAACGGATCGCGCCCATCCGACCGTCAGGCCCGCAAGCAGAGTCCCTACGCTTGTGCCGAGGCTGATGCGGAGGCCGCCGATGGGAAAGGTGATCGCTGCGCCTGCAAGGATTCCGATAAAGATCGCAAGACCCATGATTCCGATATCGCTTTCCTCGTGAGGCGGAATCCTCCTTCCGACAATAGGAGCAAGCCTCTCGACATCGTCCTCGGGGCCGGCGACGTGCAGCGTATCGCCGCGCTCGACAATTACATTTGCTCCGACCGGCAAAGATCGGCCGCCTCGCGTAATTCCGCGAAGCATCACGCCGCGCGCCTCCTCGACAGTCTCAACGATTTGCTGCAGAGTCTTGCCGGCTATCAGCTTGCTGGTTACATGAATGTCGCTGGACGCTACCGGAATCTCGAGCAGTTCGGAGTCTGGGATTTCTGATGCGGAAGGACCCATCACTTTGACCAGTACCTCGGTGCGGCCGAGCACCGCCACCGTGTCCCCGGCTTCGAAAGTCGTGTCTGCGGTGGGCGAGAACATCCGTCCACCGCGGCGAATTCGTTCCACAAAGAGACGGCCGTCCGTGACCGATTTTTCGGCAGCAAAGACCGTTTTGCCGATGATCGGCGAACCGGGCTGGATTTTGTAGGCGCGAAACCCGATGGGCTGCCATCCGGAAGTGATCCCGAGTCTTGAGTGGCGGACTCCCAGCTTCTCTTCTTCTTTTTTAGATTCTGTCTTCAGGTCGATGCGAAGCAGCTTCGGTCCGAGCGAACCGCAACACCAGATCACTCCGATGGTGCCGAAGATATAACAGATGGCGTCCGCAACGGCGACGTGGCCGATGAGCAGTTGTTTCTGCTCCTCGGAGATTTGCAACCCGCG
>DASXGD010000096.1:0-2668 GCA_036489245.1 Occallatibacter sp.
CTCATTCTTCATCCGGTCGCACTTCGGCTTCGCGCCCACAGGCGACACAAGAGCACAGCCATTGTAGAACTGCGTCCCCGCGATTCCTAAAACGCTCCCGCGCTGACCAGCGCCTCTTTCATCCCCGCCCAGCTGATCCGCGTGGATTCTTCGGGCGTGGCGGCGCCGTGCCAGTGTGTCTCCAGGCTGACCGCATCGCGGTAACCGGCCTGTTTGAGGGCTTTGAACTGAGCCGTCCAATCGATGTAGCCCTTGGCCACCGGAGCCCACACGATTTTGCCGGCATCATTCTTGACAGCGTTCTTGCAGTGGCAGTGATGAATGCGGCTTTTGGGAAGCGTGTCCCACCCCGCGGAGAAAGCATCGAGTTCCCCGCGCATGACGGCGTTGCCCGGGTCCCAGTTGAGGGCGAGGTGGGGCGTCTGAACGGCGTTCAGTGTCCGCGCGGCCTCGCGGCCGGTCGCCGTGTTGCACTCGAATTCGTTTTCGAGCACCAGCAGAATGCCTTCTTTGCCCGCCGCTTCGGCCGCCGAGCGGAGCTTTTCGTCAATCGCGGAACGATACGGCGCCACGTCATCGATGCGCCAGAAATCGAAGCACCGGACCTTGTCGGTTTTGAAGGTTTTAGCCAGCGCGATCGATTTCTGCAGGATCTCGTCCTGCTGCTTGAATGTGGCCTCGGCTGCGCCATGCAAATCGCCCTTTGATCCGTAGGGCGAACGTGGAGCGCCGGGCCAATCCGTTTTGAACAACGGGCTGGCGATGTCGGTGACCTGGAGATTGTATCGGGCCAGGATCTTCAGCGCCTCATCGATCTTATCCGTCGGGAGATCCATGAGACTCTTGCCCCACATGGAGCGAAGTTCGATCCAGTTCAAGCCGAACTCCTGCGACACGACATGGCACGCGTGGTCGAAGTCCGGCGAGATCTCGTCGTTGATGACAGCGACCTTGAAGGGAGATTTCGATGCATCAGCCAGGATTCGGCGGGAAGCGGCAAAGGCCGCCAGGGCTGCGGCTGCTGATCCCAAAAGAAACGTGCGCCGGGAAGAATGCGGCATAGTCATCCTTTTCGCGTGGACACGCAAAAGCGTCGGATCGATCTCTTATGATGATGGCCGGTCCCGCCATCACAGGGCAAGAACCGGCCATCTCGAATCTGAAGGTTCGAACCGCTTCAGAAGGTGAACCGGAGCGATCCTTGCAAGGTGCGGCCGCCGCCGATTCCGTTCACGCTGCCCTGGCCGCTGCCCAGCGTACCCGTGATGGTGCCAAAGCTGGAGGATGTGACGCCGCTGCCGTTGGGTTGCCCAAACTGCGGCGTATTGGTTAGCTGGAATGCATCTACGCGAAATTCGAGGCCGGTTTCACGATAAATGGTGAATCGCTTGGATGCCGAGATGTTGTTCTGAAGATAGCCAGGCCCGCGGAACTGGTTCCGGCCCGTATTCCCAAGACCGGGATTGGTGCATGGAGTACTGGTGCAGCCGGAGGGCTGGGAGAAGGAGGTAGGATCGAACCAGGGTTTGCTCGCCCCAATCCCTCCAAGCTTGTGGAAAGGTTTAGTAAGCGTGGCCGTCTGCTGGGTTCCAGGTGTGTTCAGCGTGCCGCCGTTCGCAGTGATGGTGAACGGAAGGCCGGAGAGTACAGAAATGATGCCCGAGATCTTCCATCCTCCAAGGACCGCATCGCCCACGCCCGAATTGAAGATATTGTGACCACGACCGAAGGGCAATTCGTAGGTGAAGCTCTGTTCAAAGTTGAGAGTGCGGTCCCAGTCCACGGGAGCGTAGTTTCGCCGCCAGTTGATGAAAAAGGTGAGCCCGCCGTCGTCGCCGCTGATGTAGCCCAGCCCCTTGCCCCAGGTAAATGCGGACGTGAGCGAAAGGCCGTGCGAGAAGCGCTTGTCGAGATTGGCCTGTAGCGACTGGTAATTGGACGAGAAGCCCAGAAAATACTGGTTGGTTGCGGCGGTGCGGCCAAAGGCTGCAAATTCGGGCGCGGACTTTGCGCCTCCGCCGTAGGTGCTGGGCAGATTGATGTTCTGGGCGCCGGAGATATTGGTTCCATGATTGGCCACGTAAGCAAGCTGGAATGAGAGATCCCAGGGCAACGCCTGTTGCAAAGCTATGTTCCATGAATCCGCATAGGGATTCTTGTAGTCCTTCGGAATGTAGGTGTAAACCTGGCTGGTGAGGAACGGGGTGTTGGTAGGGATGATTCCGTTGGAGGGAATGGCAACCGGCACCGGTGCCGGGAAGCCGGCCTGGAAAGTCGCCACGGTCACGCCGTCGGCCAATACCGCGGGTGTGAATCCCGAACTGCCGGTGGGCTGATAGCTGTTGTTGGCGCGGATCGGATAGTTGTAGGCGTACGTGTTATCCGGGAACGGCGTATAGCTGATGCCGAATCCGCCGCGGATGACCGTGTTGTTCCGGACACGGTACGCGAAACCGGTGCGCGGCGCGAAATAGTGATAGTGAGTCGTCATCCCCATGTTGGAAGGGTTTCCCCCCAGGCCCGCCAGCACCAGTTGGTTGTTCACCGGATCGTAGTTGGAAAAGCCTCCGGCAATCGCGGGAGTCGCGGGCGGGTAGAGATCCCAGCGCAGGCCAAGATCGAGCGTGAGCTTGGAAGTTGCCTGCCATTTGTCGCTGCCAAAGCCAAA
>DASXGD010000131.1:0-6903 GCA_036489245.1 Occallatibacter sp.
AATAGCTAAAAGCTAATAGCTGCTCTTCTACTTCCCCACCCAGCTCACGTGCCAGATCGACTTCGACCCGTCATCCGACACGAACAGCGATCCGTCTTTGGCTTCCGTAACGCCCACCGGCCGCCCCCAGACGTTGCCGTCGCCGATCGTGAATCCGGTGAGGAAGTCTTCATACTCGCCGGTGGCGTGGCCGTCCTTCATGGGCAGGCGGATTACTTCGTAGCCGGAGCGCTGGGCCCGGTTCCATGAGCCGTGTTCGCAGGCGAAGCCGTCGCCCTTGAACTCGGCAGGAAACTGCGAGCCGCCGTAGAACAGCAGCTCGAGCGACGCGAAATGCGGATTGACCAGAATGTCGGGAGTGATCACCTTGGATTGCAGTTCGGGGTGTTTGCCCTTGTGGCGAGGATCCTGCACGCCTCCGTTGGCGCCCATGTAGTACCACGGCCAGCCGTAGAAGCCACCCTCCTGCACGTGGGTCACGTAGTCGGGAACGAGGTTGTTGCCCAGCGCATCGCGCTCGTTGGTGGAGCACCAAAGTTCGTTGGTGATGGGGTTGATGGCTTCGCCGACGCAGTTGCGCAATCCGGACGCGTAGATCTTCACGAATTTTCCGGTGGGCTGGAACTCAAGCACGTCGGCGCGGTGGAACTCCTCGGGGTGGGTGTCGGCGTCGTCCACATTCGAGTGCGACCCCACAGATGCGAACAGTCGCGTCCCGTCTTTTGAAAAGATCAGGTCGCGCGTCCAGTGGCCGCCCCCGCGCAGCCGCCCGCCGCCCGGCAACTCGGTGAGGTTCTCCATCTTGCCCGTGGCCTTCATATCGCCGTTCTTGTAGGGAAAGCGAACGATCTGGTCGGTGTCGCCGATATAGATGTACTGGGGATTCGGCCCCGGGGGATAGAATGCGATCCCGAACGGCTGGTGCAGGCCATCGGCGAATACGGAGGTCTGCTGCGGCTTGCCGTCGGCGCCCACACCGCGAAACACCCGGATCTTGCCCGTCTCGCTTTCGGCCAGGAAGATGTCGCCGTTGGGCGCGGTCCGCAACAGGCGGGGATTGTCGAGCCCGGTAGCATACAGGTCCACTTTGAAGCCCTTGGGCGCCTGCGGCCACGCGTTCGCCGGGCGGGGAACCACGGAGGGGCCGTTGTCGACCGACTGATCAGGCGCGGGCGCCGGAAGATCGGCCGCGGTCAGGTGGCGGCGCACGCCGGGCGACTCGTGGGCCGCGTCGGTAAAGGCGGCCTGGCCGGTGAGCACGGGGGGCTTGCCATCGGCTGCCAGCGCAGCCACCACTGAAAAAGACATAACCGAGAGGACGAAAGCCTTCAGAAAACGATGCATGGGACCTCGTGGGGATGGGAGGGATCTTGCGTTGGGTTCAAGTGTGCGCAAACTATCGAAAACACAGGCGTACCGCTATTCCCGCCTTGCCTATTTCGATGCGTTTGAATCGGGCGGAGGTTCGGTCGGCGTCACGGAATTCTCGCTTGAAGCCAGGCTGCTGAACATGGAAACCGGCACCGTTGCGGTGACCAGAACCCGGTTGCGCTTGCGATCGACTGCGGCCGTTTTCAGCATTTGCTTCAATCCGTTGTTGGCCGCATTGTCAGTGAGCGGCTGGGTGAATCCGCGGGCCAGGAGGAGCAGAGCGGCCAGCGACGAGGCCTGGCTGGCAGCCGCATCGTCGGTGGGTGCAATCTCTTCCACCCGCAGTCTCAGCACGCCGGCCAGGCTCAGTTCGGGGCTCAGGCTGGCTACGATCGTGGAGTCGGCCTGCAGCGGCAACCGGAACCCGAAGATCTGGATCGCGCCGCTGTCGTTGAAAGGGAGGCCTATTTCACCCACACCCCACGCCAGCGAAAGGAGCGGCACATCGTGAAAGTGCTGCGACAGCAGGGTTGAGCCGGCAAAGGGCAGAGCCGCGGTGCGATGGCGATCGAGGATGGAGTGGATCTTCTCCGGAGTGGGATAATTCGAGACCGCGATCGTGTCGTAGCCCACCTGGGCGACGCGGACCGTGCGGTTCTCCGAAGGCACGTTGTATACGGTGTGCCCGACATAGCTTTCGCGCGAAACCGCGTGCGTGTCGAGCCATTGATTGAGCCTGGCGCCGGTCAGCTTGCCCACCAGCACCATGGTGTAGGCCACAGGACCGTTAGGGCCGTTCGGCTCCGGCATACGGTGGAGAGCGATGGCGGCCTGATCGAGGTCGCGTTCCCAGTCGACTCCCGTAGCTTCGACAAACTGCTCGTACTCGGGCACCCGGTGCGGCGGCTTCAGATTGGCCTTGAAGAAGGTGCGAACCGGCCTCAGGTTCAAGTAGACAATGCCGTCCGACTCAGGCAGCAGGCGCGCCGCTTCCGGCGGGGCCTTGGAGCGCAGAAATATGGCCACCGCCAGCAGGACCATCACGCCTGCCACCACCAGAAGCGTTCTGCGCGTCCGCTTTTTCATCCCCAAGGTCGATGAGAACCGTCAGAGATAACCCTAACACCCGGCACTCATCGGCAAACCTGATGACGGAATCTCGCGGCGATTCCCGATCCGATCAGAAGCTGCCACGATTACTTCTCCGACAGCCGATCCAGTTCCGCGTTGAGATAGACACTGCCGCCGGCGATATTCATCTTGCGTGTCCAGGCGGTGAATCCCTTCTTTCTTACCGTGATCTCGTGGCTCCCCAAGGGCACCGGCACAGTCGAAGGAGTGCTGCCGACAAAGTTCCCGTCCACGTCGATCTCCGCACCGGGAGGAGTTGAATCAATGGAGAGGGAAACCTGCGACCCATTGGACGAGGGCGCCATATTCGATGAAGCTACGAGGTTGGCCGCGGGCGCTACGCCAAATTTCGACATGTCCAGGCGCATGTCGCCTTCCACGAAGGCCGTGATCTCGGTTCCCTGGGGGATGGTGATGTCTTTGCCCTTGATGAACAGGAAGAACGGCGCTGCCGGCCAGATGATGAGCGAGGTTGCGACCATTGCCCCCGCCATCGCGCCGGTATGCGAGCCGCCCTTGGCTTCCTTTGTGGCCCGAAGCGCGACTTTTTCGTTGTCTTTCAGGCGCGCGTAGCTGATGGCAATGTCAAGTTTGCCGGCGCGGCCCATCGTCCGCTTGGGCTCCGCCTCGGTGACCGTGCCCACCGCCGCAGATCCCTTGGGAAGCACCAGGACTCCATCGACCTGAAGCTCGTCCACGCATTCGAAAGGAATCTCCTGGCCGGAATGGGCGTCGGCGGAGCTCAAATTTTCTGCCAGGCGCAGCTTGATCGGCGTACCGTCGTGAATCGCGTGATCCATCGGCTGGCTCTGCGGCTGCGCCTGTGCTGGAGCAGCCGACTGCGCCCGTATGCTTTGTGGTGAGAACCCTGCGGAGAGGAACAGCACCAGCAGGGATGCGACGACCTTGCGCGGCGTCTGCATTGCCCTTTCGCGGGGAATTCGCTGGCTGTGCGCCGCTGAGTGATTTGGGCTTGGCAGAAAGGAAACGGCAGCATTCATTTTCTTGAGTCCTCCAGTAGGAAAGCCGAATTGTGGATCGCGTTCACTCTCCCCCGCGGAACAACCGGGCTGAAAGCTCACCTCGCGAACGCGATTTCGATGGGCGATTCAATCAGGAAGGCGTAAACTCTGGGCGTTCCGGGACACGGATCAATGTTTCTTGGTAAAAATGGCCCGCGGCGCGGAGGTCCTCCATGCCAGAAACAGGTGAGCGCGTCGGCGACTATGAGATCCTCGCGGCTCTCGGCGCCGGCGGCATGGGCCGTGTTTACAAGGTTCGCAACGTGATCTCCAATCGCGAAGAAGCGATGAAGATCCTGCTTCCCGATTTCGCTTCCGATCCCGAACTGGCAGCCCGCTTCATGGTCGAGATTCGCACCCTGGCGTCGCTCGAGCACCCCGGCATCACCCAGCTGCGAACCGCGTTTCAATTCCAGGACCAGTTCGTGATGGTGATGGAGTTCGTGGAGGGCGCTACGCTCGAGAAAACCGCGACTCAGTCCAGAATCCCCCTTCACCGGACCCTCGACTATTCCAACCAGATCCTGGCCGCCCTTGGGTATGCGCACCGCCGTGGCGTGACCCATCGCGACATCAAGCCGGCCAACATCATGATCACCGCGCACGGACTGGTGAAGCTGATGGATTTCGGCATCGCCAAGTCGGCCAATGATGTTCAGCTCACGCGTCCCGGTACGACCCTGGGCTCGGTGTACTACATGTCTCCCGAACAGGTACGCGGCGGCGACATCGACGGCCGGTCGGACATCTATTCCTTCGGCGTGATGCTGTACGAATTGCTCACCGGCCGCAAGCCCTTTGTGGCCGATTCATCCTTCAGCCTGTTGAATGCGCACCTGAATGAGATTCCCACCCCGCCGCTTGAAATCAATCCTGCCCTTTCGCGGGAATTGAATGATGTCGTTTTGCGGGCCATGGCCAAGCGCCCCGAGGATCGCTTTCAGACCGTGGAAGAGTTTCGCGACGCAATCACGCCGCGCCGCAAACCTGCTCCAGCGCCGGCTCCCCCGCCTGAGCCAACCCCCGATCCGCAGAACAATGCTGTACCGTCTGAGCCGACGCCCGATCGGCAGAACAATTCTCCCGCGCCTCCATCGCCACCGCCCGCCAGAACGCGGCGCAGCCTCTGGATCCGCATCGGCGCCGCAATCGCAATCCTGGCGTTGGTCGCGGTGGCGGCGCTGTTGCCTCGCATTCTCGCTCTACGCGCCGGCCACAAGCAGGCGGTCTCCCCCGTCGGGACACCGGCTTCGTCTCCTGCGACTCCCGCCCCATCCCCACCCGCCGCACCCCAGGCGGAGGGTGGCCGGACAGATGATCTGCCCACCCCGCCCCCGGATCACGAATCCGCTTCGAGCCCTTCAACCACCAAATCGAAGAAAAGCAAAAATCCCGCGCCTGAAACCGCGGCCGAAACCGTGCCCGGCAAGTCGAGCCCGACGGGCACGCCTGCGTCCCTGGTCGTACCTGCCGTGCCTTCCGAAGAGGTACGCGAGGCCCAGGAACGCTGGACGAAACTCGACGCCCGGGCCAGTACCGCCTTTTCGGGAGTGCAGCAGCTTCGCAGCCAGCAGCAGGCTCAGGGCCTCGTGATTCGCGGCGACATTCTTGAAGCCATGAATCGCGCCCGGCAGTGCCTCTCCCAGGCGCACACCGCCCTCGGTTCCCGAGACCTTCCCTCCGCCACTGCCTACATGAATGGCGCCGACGTTGAAATCGCCAGGCTGGAGAAATTCCTGGGAAGATAACGCCATCCGGCGAAGGAATGGGGGCAGGCGCGCAATCCTGGCCGGATTCGGATGTGCAACGCGTCCCATCCGCACTATGTCTGCGGCAGCCCACGGGCGGAAAACGATTGCAGGCGTAGTGCGGCAACGGCGCGGGTCCGATTTTCTGTGGGCGATCGTCCTCGGAATAGCGTAGACTCGGGTCGTTCCCGCGGCACGGCTCGTTCTTCCCCGGCAAGGCCACTCATTTCAGGAGGACCCTATGGCAGAGACAGGTCAGCGCGTCGGCGACTATGAAGTCCTGGCGCCCCTCGGCGTGGGAGGCATGGGCCGCGTCTTCAAGGTACGCAACGTGATCTCCAATCGCGAAGAAGCGATGAAGATCCTGCTGCCCGACTTCGCTTCCGACCCCGACCTCGCCGCGCGCTTCATGGCCGAAATTCGTACCACGGCGGGATTGGACCATCCCGGGATCGCGCAACTGCGGACCGCATTTCAGTACAACAATCAGTTTGTGATGGTGATGGAGTATGTCGAGGGCATCACGCTCGAGAAGCTGGCCGCCCAGACCCGCGTCCCCGTTGACCACGTCCTGGACTACGCCACCCAGGTGCTGGCTGCCCTCAGTTATGCCCACGGTCGCGGGGTGACCCATCGCGACATCAAGCCGGCCAACATCATGATCACCACCCACGGGCTGGTCAAGCTCATGGATTTCGGCATCGCGAAGTCCACCGATGACATGCAGCTCACCCGTCCCGGAACCACCATGGGCTCGGTCTACTACATGTCTCCGGAACAGGTGCGCGGCGACACCGTGGACGCCCGGTCGGACCTCTATTCGTTCGGCGTGACTCTCTACGAAATGCTGACCGGCCGCAAGCCATTCCAGGCGGACACTTCCTACAGCGTGTTGAACGCCCAGTTGAACCAGGCGCCAACGCCGCCGGTGGAACTCGATCCATCCATTTCGCCCCAGATGAATGCCATCGTTCTGCGCGCCCTGGCCAAGTCTCCCGAGCAGCGCTTCCAGACCGCGGAAGAATTCCGCAGCGCATTGAAGGCGTTGCGCGAAGTGCCGGTTCCGCAACCGGCAATTCCTGCCGCCGCGGCCGGGATTCCGTTTCAGGATTGGACGGCGGCGCCCGCGGCCGGACCCCAATACACTGCTCCTCAACCTCCCGCATTTGTGCCGGTGCCGCCTCCACAGGCCCCCCCGCCAAGAGCGGCCAGGAGTCATCGAGGGCTTTGGATCGGCCTGGGCGCGGCGACCGCAATCCTGGCACTCGTCGCCGTTGCGTGGCTGTTGCCTCGCGTGTTTTCGACTAACGCCAGCCAGAAACCGCAGACCGTCGCGACCGACACGGCATCGCCTGCCAATGCGCCGGCGCCAGTCAGCCCGCCTGTCGCGCAGAACCCAGTTCCTGAACAGCAACCGAGCTCGCCAGCGTCCCTGGCCCAGCCCAAGCCTTCTCCCTCCGGTGCCCTCACGCACACAGCGAAGGCGCCCTCGGGGGAAAGCAAGACGCCACGAGCGCCCTACGTTTCGCCCGCGTCGGCTGCGTCCCCCAGTACCAGTTCATCCCAAACCACGTCAGCGCCGGTGCCGTCAGCGCCTGCGGGACCTTCTCCCCGGGATGTGCGCGATGCGC
>DASXGD010000213.1:0-12262 GCA_036489245.1 Occallatibacter sp.
AATAGGAGGCGACATGAGCTGGCTTACACGTTTCTCCCGCAAGGCCGCCGATCCGGGCAACCCGATCGATCGCGAGATCGGATTTCATATCGCCGCGCAAACCGAGGCCAATATCGCCCGCGGAATGTCGCCCGAAGAGGCCCGCCGCGTGGCCCTGGTCGACTTTGGCGGCCGCGAACAAGTCACGCAGACAGTGCGCGAGGTCCACGTTTCGAGGTGGCTCGAAAGCATCCTGTTCAACCTCAAAGCCGCATTGCGCTTCATGAGGAAATCGCCGACGTTTTCATTGGCGGTGATTCTTACCCTTGCCCTAGCCATCGGCGCCAACAGCGCGGTATTTTCGGCGATCGATGCTGTGGTGTTGCGGCCGCTCCCGTTTCCCGGCGGCGATCAACTTGTCGCAATCTATCAGCACGATGCGCAAGGCCGCGACGCAAACCATTTTGTCGCGCCCGTGCGCCTCGAAGACTGGAACCGCATGGCCTCCACGTTTCAGGGGATCAGCGGCTACTACCTCGACGATCTCTCGGAACTCTCCGGGCCGCTGCCCGAGAAAGTGACGGAAGCACTCGTTGCGCCGCGCTTCCTCGAAGTGTTGCAGGTCTCGCCTGCGCTGGGACGCAACTTCACGCCCGAGGAAGAACACTGGGGCGGTCCCGATGCGGTGATGATCAGTCATGGGTTCTGGCAGCGCCGTTTTTACGGCGACCCTTCCGCGGTGGGCCGCAAGGTGCATATCGGAAAGGACTACTATCCCATCGTTGGAGTTATGCCGGCGTGGTTTCAGTATCCCAATCGCGATGTGGACATGTGGACTCCCAGTGCTCCTGATGCACCGTTTGCGCAACGCCGCGATTCAACCTGGTTCACGGTGATCGGGCGCATGAAGCCCGGAGTCGCACTGAAAGAGGCCACTGCCGATCTGGTCACGGTGCAGAGCCGCCTGGGCAAGCAATTTCCCAAGCCCGACAGCGAGTTGACAGTTGAAACAGAGCCGCTGAAAGACACCATCGTGGGCACGGTGCGGAATTCATTGTGGCTGCTCTATGGATCGGTCTCGCTGCTGATGCTCATCGCGTGCTCGAACATCGCGGCACTGCTGCTGGCGCGGACCGCTGAGCGCGAACACGAAATCTCCGTCCGCTTTTCGCTGGGCGCGTCGCGGCGGGCCGTGATTGCGCAGTTGCTGACCGAAGTTCTCGCGCTGGCGCTGGCCGGTTCGCTGCTCGGATTGATGGTCGCGGCCGCTGCTGCGCACGGGTTTCACCTGTTGGCCACGACCCTCCCGCGTGCCGAAGAGATTTCGCTCAACTGGCGCGTAGTCGCTTATTCCCTGATCTGCGCGCTCATGACCGCGTTGCTGTGCGGGTTGTTTCCGGCGCTGCGCGGCACGCGCCTGGGTCTGGCGCATTCTCTCGCACAGACCGCGCGAACCCAGGTCTCGACGCGCAACCGGATGCAATGGATATTGGTCAGCGTGCAGGTGATGCTTGCTGTGACGCTTCTGGTCGGCGCGGGCTTGCTGGTGCGAAGCATGCAGGAGATCGGGCGCGTTTCGCCGGGATATGAACCAAGCCACGTACTCACGCTGCAGGTGAGCGGCTCGTGGGGCGAAACAGCAGATATGAAGAGCGTGGTGCAGCGCATCGATCGCACCCTCGACGGGCTGCGCAATCTGCCTGGCGTGGAAGCAGCGGCCACCGCGGCCATGCTGCCCGGGATTCCGGCGAAGTATCAACAGGAATTCAAGATCGATGGCAAACTCGATCCCGGACGCCGGGTACTTGCCGACAGCCGTTATGTTTCTTCCGGCTATTTCGACACCATGCGCATTCCGGTGCTCGTGGGCGAAGGTTGCCGGCATGCATCGACCACCAGCGATGTGGTGGTGAATCGCAGCTTTGCGAATCTCTACATGGGAGGCAACGGGGCTCTCGGACACAAGCTGGAGCAGGCCGCCTACAATGACTTCTCGACTGCGGGCATCGTGCGCGGCATCGTCGGAGACGCGCGCGAAGAGGGATTGAATGCGTTGCCCACGCCCACGATCTACTCCTGCTTCAGCGCGCCCGATCCGTTTCCGAACTACTTGATCCGCACCCGAGGCGAGCCCATGCAGATGGCAGAGGATGTGCGCCGCAGGATTCATGAGTTAGAGCCGGGCCGTTCGGTCTACGCGATCATGCCGCTCCAACAGCACCTCCACGACTCGTTCTCTGACGATCGACTTCGAACCATGCTCCTGAGCGTGTTTGCGCTGACGGCGATGTCCCTGGCCTGCATCGGCCTTTACGGCACCCTGAGTTACCTGGCTCGATTGCGACAGCGCGAGGTAGGTGTGCGCCTGGCTCTGGGAGCGCTGCGCAGCCACATCGTGGGCCGCTTTCTGTCCCAGGGATTGCGTGCGGCAGCGCTGGGATGCGCGGCGGGTTTGGCGCTCGCGGCGGGCTTGAGTCATTTTCTCGCAAGCATGCTCTACGGCGTATCTGCGGTCGATCCCGCGACTTACTCAAGCGTAATTCTGCTCATCCTGTTGGTGGCCGCCATAGCTTCCCTGGCCCCGGCCGTGCGGGCCGCACGCGTCGAACCGGTGAAGGTGCTGCGCGAAGAGTGATTACACCGGCGGCGGATTGCGTTCCGCAAAATTGCGCTGGTGCCAGTAGGGATAGACGGGCGTCGTGGCGCTGGCTTTGTCGAGGCGGGCAACCTGTTCGGCAGTGAGACTCCAGCCGTCCGCGCCCAGGTTATCGCGCAACTGTTGTTCGTTGCGCGCGCCCAGGATGATCGAGGAAACTGTGGGCCGGCGCAACAGCCAGTTCAGCGCGATCTGCGGAAGTGACTTGCCGGTGTCTGCTGCAATGGCGTCAAGCGCATCGACCACGTTGTACAGGAATTCGTTGGCGACCGGCGGACCGGCATCGGCGGTTGCATGCAGGCGGCTCACCTCAGGCATCGGCTGGCCCCGGCGGATCTTGCCGGTAAGGCGACCCCACCCCAGCGGACTCCATACCAGCGCGCCCACTTTCTGATCGAGCCCGAGCGGCATCAGTTCCCACTCATACTCACGGCCGACCAGGGAGTAGTAGACCTGGTGAGCGACGAAGCGCGTCCAGCCATACCGATCCGCGACGGCAAGCGACTTCATCAGGTGCCAGCCGGAAAAATTGGAACACGCGATGTAGCGGACTTTGCCTTCGCGTACGAACTTGTTGAGGGTATCCTGCACTTCCTCGATCGGTGTGAGCGCGTCAAAGCAGTGCATGTGGTAAATGTCGACATAGTCGATCGCCAGCCGTCGCAGGCTTTCATCGAGCGCGCGGCGCAAGTGGTATCGCGAAGTGCCGCGGTCATTTGGACCGTCGCCGGTGGGAAAGTAAGCCTTGGTAGATATGAGCGCGCCATCGCGCTTGCCCTTGAGTGCCTTGCCGAGAATCTCTTCCGACCGGCCATTGGAGTAGCCATCGGCCGTGTCGAAGAGATTAACCCCGGCTTCAAAGCAAATGTCGATCAGGCGCGTGGCCCCCGCAACATCGGTGTCGCCCCATGCCTTGAAGAACTCATTTCCACCGCCGAA
Organism: Occallatibacter sp.; assembly: GCA_036489245.1. Taxonomy (GTDB): domain Bacteria; phylum Acidobacteriota; class Terriglobia; order Terriglobales; family Acidobacteriaceae; genus Telmatobacter. Next base: position 3,575 of record DASXGD010000213.1, read on the forward strand.
AGTAGCAGTGCCGAGACTGAGGGCAGAAACCTTGAGGCCTGAGCCTCCAAGCAACCTGTATTCCATGGCGCATTGGATGCAGCGATGTTCATCGGGATGCAGGAGTTGATCCCATTCCTTGCCCTTGCGAAATGTCCTGGCTTGAGCACTACGCTTGCTTTTCCTGCGCCTTTTCCCAGGATCCAAAGTGCAAGATTGGCGCAGGAATCGGTCCGCGGGTTGCCCCGCATTCAGTGGAAAACCCGGCCGATCGATTACACTTTCGTGCGCGCACAAATTCACGCGAAAAGGGAACAACCATGCGGTGTCTATGCCATTCCAATATGGATTGCGGGGAGGAGCGCACTCATCAGTTGGGCTTCCGTTCGGGTCATTGGGAACCCGTTCGGCCACCTGGATACCCATGGAGGAAAGTGAATGTTCGATCCCTGGTACGTCGGTGCGTCGGATCCTTTTAGTCCGCGCCCCAATCATTCGCAAATACAAAAAACAACAAGCGCTACAGCAAGAACTAAAAAACTCACAGTACTTGTAGTCGATGATGAGCGCGTCATCGCCGATACGATGACAGAAATTCTCAGGAGATCCGGATTTGATGCGATTTGTGCATACGATGGCCTCTCTGCGCTGGAACTGGCTCTCAAGGTCAATCCCGATTTCGTGGTGACCGATGTCGTGATGCCGCATATGAACGGCGTCCAACTCGCTATCGCCATTCGGAAGGCAATGCCCGCTACCGAGATTCTCTTACTTTCGGGGCAGGCGGGAATCACTGAAATCGTCGATGGAGGGCGCAAGGACGGCTACTTGTTCGAATTGATTGCCAAACCCATCCATCCGGAAAAGCTGCTTCAGCGGCTCAGGACGCTTTGACTCGAACCACGCTCCGTGTCCCTGCTTCCATCCGGAACAACACGGAAGGGTTGATCCTCCTGCTATTCCACACGCGCCAGGCACACCGCGAACCGTTGCTGATCGTCCATCCAAGTGGCAATGGGCGTGAATCCCGCTTTTGAGAGCAGAGCTTCCGCCTGACTGGGCCGGTACTTGTAACTGTTCTCGGTGTGAATGGACTCGCCGGCCGCGAAATCGATCTTCAGGTCGAGTGCCGGGATTCTTATCTTTTGCCGCTTCCGGCTGACGAGATGCATTTCGATCCGCGATTTCTCCGCGTTCCACACTGCGCGATGTGCAAACGCCAACTCGTCGAAGTTCGCGCCCAGTTCGCGATTGAGCCGCGTGAGCAGGTTCAGATTGAAAGCGGCGGTCACGCCCGCGGCGTCATCATACGCGGCCAGCAGAGTGGCCTCGTCCTTGGCCAGGTCGACACCGAGCAAAAGCGAATCGCCAGGCGCCAGCGCGGCCCGCACGTTTTTCAGAAGCGCCTCGGCCTCTTCCGGCTCGAAGTTGCCAATGCTCGAACCGATGTAGAGCACCAGGCGGCGTTCGCCAAAGCTGGCCGAATCCAGTTCGAGCCCCTTGGTGTAATCCTCTACGCGCGGCGTCACCAGCACTCCCGGAATTTCGCGTTCAATTCTTTCCTGCGCTTCTTCGAGAGCCGATGCCGAGACGTCGACCGGCTCGTAGAACACGGTGTCCTGGCGATTGACCGCAGCGGTGAGCAGGAGCCGCGTCTTGTCGGCAGAGCCCGCCCCCAGTTCGACCAGCCGCACCGCGTCCGTTCCGGCGGCGAGCCCGATAATCTCCTCGGCACGCGCAGCCAGGATGGCTCGTTCGGTGCGCGTCAGGTAGTATTCGGACAATTCCGTGATCTGGTTGAACAGCTGCGACCCGGCCGCATCGTAAAACAGCCAGGACGGAAGCCATTTGGGCCTCGACAACAGGCCCTCGCAGACCGCGGAAGCAATCTGCTCGGAAATCTGAAGGGGAAGTTTTGGAAGACCGATCGTGGTCATGCGCTGTGTTGGATGCGGCAACTCCGTGCGAAGTTACTACGAATCTTCGTGAACAGATGGTTAAGTGGCCAGCCGGATTCCGGAAAACTGCCAGCGGGTTTCCGGGGAGAAGTAATTCCGATACGAGGCGCGGATGTGGGCCGCGGGAGTCACGCAGGATCCCCCGCGCAAAATAAACTGCCCATTCATGAATTTCCCGTTGTACTCGCCCAGCGATCCAGCGAGCGGACGAAAACCGGGATAGCCGAGATAGGCGCTCGCGGTCCACTCCCAGCAATCGCCGAACAATTGCGAAGCGCATTCGAACGCGGGCGCGGGAGCGTCAAACAGCGGTGCCGGTTCCGAATGTTTCTTTGCCGAAGCTTGCTTGTCAACCAGTTCCGCAGCCGGCGCTGGCATCAGTCTTCCTCTATCGAGCAGGTTTCCCGCCACCAGGTGACCTTCCGCTGCAACTTCCCATTCCATTTCGGTGGCCAGACGCCGGCCGGCCCAGCGTGCGTAGGCATCGGCTTCGTAATAACTCACATGACTCACAGGCGAGGTAGCCATGCGCTCCAGCGGCTGATCGCCGCGCAGCGTGAACAGGGTCCAATCGCCGCTTTCGCTCGACCAGTAAAGCGGGGCGCGCCAGCGAAGGTTGTTGACAGCGTTCCATCCGTCCGAGAGCCAGAACTCTGGACGGCGATAGCCTCCGTCCGCCATGAATTCAGCATATTCACCACAGGTCACCAATCGCTCTGCCAGAGAATACGGCTCCAGCCACACGCGGTGACGCGGCAGCTCGTTATCGAAGCAGAATCCCTCGCCGGCATGCCCGGCTTCCTGCATGCCGCCCTCGAAGCGCAGAAAACGAATGGAGCCGGGCCGGGATATTTTCTCTTTGCCCAGGGTGTCGGCTGCGTACACCGGCCGCAGAGGGTTGGTGTAGAACGCGTGCAGAATATCGGTCAGCACCAGTTCCTGGTGCTGCTCTTCGTGGTTTACTCCGAGTTCGATCCGCTTCAATGCCTCCGGTTCGGCATCGTGCTCGAGCATGCGCTCGATCGCTTCGTCCACGTGGGCGCGAAAGTTTAATACCTCTTCAAGGCCTGGCCGCGAAAACGACGATCGCAGCCGTTTCTCCGGGAAAACCGAAAAGCTCTGGTAGTAGCTGTTGAACAGCCAGGTGAAGTCGGGATTGAAAACGCGATACCCGCGCACGAATTCACGCAGGATGAAGGACTCGAAAAACCACGAAGTGTGGGCCAGGTGCCATTTGACCGGTGAGGCTTCCGGGCAGGACTGCACCATCATGTCTTCCGGGGTCAAGGTCTCCGTCAGGGTCAGGGTGCGGCGGCGCGCGGAGCGAAACCGATCGGCCAGGCTGGTTTGAACAGAGTTGGGTGTGACAGTGCTCATCGCGTCCCTTCCGCTTTCCTTGAGAGTGTACGACGTGATTCCACTAAGATTGCCGGGAATTGCCACGGATGCACAAAATCGCCAGGCCAAACCCGTCCGGTTCAAATCAAATTTGACCGTTTCAAACCGGTTGGATGCCGCCCGGCGACACAGGTTGACGAAGATCATATCTTTGGAGTTTGATTGAGTGTCTCATTAAGGTACGAACCGGGAGACGCGTGCGTCGTTCGCGATGCATTGCAAACGTTCCTTCTTTCGAGGAGGAAATATGACTAAGGAACACGATCAGCGATGGTTAACGGCGCTGGTGGTTACCGCGGCGGCGTCAGCCATATCGGTGGCTATTTTCGCCCAGACGCCCCCGCCGGGGCAGTCTGCCTCCGCGTCCAGTCCCTCAGCGGGAAAAGTTGCCGGTCCGCAGTTCCAGCCCACGCCCGAGCAGGTTGCGGACTCCCTCATGGCGCATCAGCACTTCCAGGAGGCGATCGAGTCCTATCAGAAGGCCACCCCCTCCGCGGACGTTTTGAACAAGACGGGTGTGGCGTATCAGCTCATGTTCAACCTCGCCGACGCCGCCCGATGTTATCAGGCGGCCCTGAAGATGGATCCTAAAAACTCCATCGTGATCAATAACCTGGGCACGATTTACGTTTCCTTGAAGCAATATTCGAAAGCCGAGAAAGCTTACCGGAAAGCGCTTCGTCTGGACCCCAAATCGGCGCTTGTCCAAAAGAATCTCGGCACCGTGCTTTTGGCCGAGCACAAGTACCAGAAGGGCTGGCAGTCGTACCAGGCGGCGCTGGCGCTCGATCCAAATATCTTTGAGCGCAACAACGCGGTGCGGGTCGAAAACCCGGCTTCGCTCCAGGAACGCGGAGCGATGAATTACTACATGGCCAAGGGGTGCGTGCGTGCGGGCCAGGCCGATCGGGCGATCGAGTACCTGCGCATGGCCCTCAACGAGGGATTCACGAGCCCCAAGAAGTTGGCCTCCGACGGTGAGTTTGCCGCCCTTCGCGACATGCCGGCATTTCAGCAGCTGCTGGCTGACCAACGGTCGCAGTAGCCGCGGGGGCAGGGCTCCTGCCCGAGATCTTCCCGCCATCTGCATGCTGACTGGGTACCCCATCCTGGCTCTGCCAGGGGTGGGGTTTCATCCATCGGGTCCGGGAACCCGGCGTTTGACGGTCATTGAAATTCCACCAAACATCTCCGTAGGCTTCCAGTGGAAGTTCCCCGTCTATAGTGGGAGAGGCCGGGTCAGTGCTCGGTACGCTTTCGAGGAGATCTCATGAGATTTCGATTCGCTGCTTTGCCCGCGTTGACTATAGCGCTCGGCATCGCCGCCCTGGCGCAGGATGCAACCAACCCCACCCCGCCCCCTCAGGCCAATCCCACCGCGCCGCCCCAGGCGCCCGGCGCCCGCCCCGGGATGGGCCGCGGCGGCAATCGCGGCTGGGCCGGATTTATGGCCGGCCGCGGCATTGTCGGGACCGTCACCGAGGTGGGATCGGACCACTACACGCTCAAGACTGAGTTGGGGGATACCTACACCGTACATTTCAGCGCCAATACGCGCGTGATCAAACAGCCGCCGCAGCGAATGAATCAGGGTACCGGCATGCGCACTCCCCCGCAGGAGATCAAGGCGACCGACATCCGGGTGGGCGATGCGATTGCTGCAACCGGCGAAGTGGATGCTGCCGCCAAATCCGTGGGGGCCATGACGGTGATCAAGATCGATCCCGAACACGCCCGGGAAATGCGCGAGATGCAGGCCAACTTCGGCAAGACCTGGCTGATGGGTAAAGTGACGGAGGTGAAGGACACCCAGGTCACGCTTCAAAGCCAGGTCGATAATGCCGCCCATACGTTTGTGGCGGACGAAAATACCAGCTTCCGCCGGCGTCGCGATCCTGTTACGCTGGCCGACCTGCAGGTGGGCGAGACTGTGCGTGTCGAAGGGGCAGTCAAAGAAGGAGTCTTTGTCGCAACGGCCGTAGCAGTGATGGGACCTCCGGTAACCGGCGGACCGGCGGAGCGTCCGGGACCGCCGCCGCAATAAGGCGCGAACGGCTACCAGAAAATCATAAGTGCCCCATCCTGGCTCTGCTAGGGTGGGTTTCGTTCATCAGGGTCGGATATGCCGGTGGGAGACTGAAGAGAAACAAAGGCTCTGTGCCCCATCCCTGCGACTTTTTCCTGTCGCAAGGGTGGGAGACCACGAACCCTCACCATTCTTTTACATCCACCGCCGGTGGGCAGCGCTGTGTTCTCACCCGCCCATGAACATCCCACCGTTGACATCCAGTACATGCCCCGTGATGTAGGCGGCTCCGTCCGAGGCAAGAAATAAGACGGCCTTGGCGATTTCAACGTCTGTCCCCGGTCGTCCGAGGGGAATCTGGACCATCATGACCTCACGCTGCTTTTCATCGAGCACCGCGGTCATGGGCGTTTCGATGTACCCCGGCGCGACCGCATTGACCGTAATTCCGCGCGAAGCCACTTCGCGCGCCAGCGCCCGCGTCATCCCGATCAACCCTGCCTTCGAAGCGGCATAATTTACCTGCCCCGCCTGGCCGGTTCGGCCGACCACGCTGGTAATGTTCACGATGCGTCCCCAGCGATTGCGCAGCATGGGGCTGAGAAGCGCCTGGGTCAGCAGGAACGCGCCGGTAAGATTAGTGCCCAGCACGTCGTCCCAGTCGGGCCGTTTCATACGCAGCACCAGGCCGTCGCGCGTGATGCCAGCGTTATTGGCCAGGATCTCCACCTTGCCTAGCTTTTCAATGACGGCCTTCGCGCCGGCCTTAATGGAATCCTCGCTGGACACATCGAGGGCAAATACGACAGCCTTGCCGCCGACGGCCTCGATTTCGGCCGCGGTTTCGGCGAGTTTTGCTTCGTTACGCGCCGCCAGCGCGACCGTGGCTCCGGCCCTGGCCAGTTCCAGCGCGCATGCCTTGCCGATTCCCTGTGAAGCCCCTGTGACCAGCGCAATTCTTCCCGCTAGGTTTGCCATGTACCCGAATGCCTTTCCGTGCTTACGCTGTCCCATTATAGGGAGCCTGGCTCGCGAGTCCCGGTTGGCAGGGGAAGAGGTGGCATCAGGGAAGTGTGGTGGACGACTCCCTCGAAGCGAGCATTCTCATCTCGCGGGAGTCGCATCGCTTCCCGCGCAGACGCTCACTTCACAACGGATTTCGGGTATATGCCGCTGAGTCAGGCAAACAGAGCGGGGTCTTTTCATAGAGCCGTCCCTGCTTGTATAAGGGATGCTCTCGATCCGCATTGAATGCAGAGCAGCTGTTGAGATCTCGCGATTTCATTCATTAAACAATTGGACTGCAATCGCATGCTTTTCGAATGCTTCGAAACGATGCGGACTCCCGGGTCGCGGCGGTGCATAGACAGTTCGAAGGGAGGAGTGCGGTGGGTAAAAGAAAGCTTCTCGTCTGGATCGCGGGTGTGGTGCTGGTTCTTCTCTTTGCTGGCGCCTTTGGATTTTGGGCGATGGGAACCGCTTGGTTCTGGGCGTTTCAGATCTCTTCCTACGAAAGGAAGGACCGCATCCATCCGCCTCCGATGGGTGCAATCGTCTTCACGGGAAGCTCCAGCATTTACTTCTGGGACACTCTCCCTGAGGACATGAAGCCGCTCAATGCGATTAACCGGGGATTCGGGGGATCGCATATCTCGCACGTCAACAAGTATGCCTCGCGCATCGTGATCCCATACCGACCACGGGCCGTCGTTCTCTACGCGGGAGAAAACGATATGTCTTGGCCGTGGTCCAAATCGCCTGACACGGTTCTCCAAGATTTCCAGCAGTTCGTAAAGGTGATCCACACCGCGTTGCCCGATGCTTGGATTTATTACGTCTCGATGAAACCCAGTCCAGCGCGTTGGCGAAACTGGCCAACGCTCGATCACACGAATCAAATGCTTGAATCCTACTGCCGCACTCAGGACCGTCTGACATTCATTGACGTGAGCAGGGCCATGCTCGACGAGCGTGGCACGGTGCGGCACGACCTCTTCAGACGAGACGGGTTACATATGAACGCACAGGGATACGCGTTGTGGACGTCGATCATCAAGCCGGTGCTCCTAGAACGCTTTGGATCAGGAGCACATTGATGCGTCGAATTAGATTCCTCGTTATGGGAAGAATCACCGCCCTACTCTGACATAACGAACAGCAAACGCAGATCCTTCCACTTCCACTCCGCTCCGCTAAGCGTCAGGATGACAGGCGATGGCGATTTCAGATCGAGGGAACGGCTTCGGCGGGAATTCTCTGTGCGGCGCGAACCGGCGAAAGGCGCTCGAGTTGCCATACATAGACAGCCAGGCGGCGCGAGTAGTGCAGCACCGGATCCTGGTCGGGGAGTTCGATCCCCAGGGCGGCAGCAAGATCGTTCTGCTCGATCTCCGCCTCAGCTTCTTCGAGCGGCCATGGAATGTGGTGGATGCTGGCCCGCATGGGTTCTCCGGCCCGGTTGCGGGTAAACAGGCAATAGCGCTCGGTGAGGAAGTATTCGAGGGTGCCGCTGCGGCTCTCGACCAGCTTCCGGCTGGGGCCGAGTCCGCGATAGCGTGCCTTGAAAATCACCGGCTTCCCTGGCCCCCGGCGCCGGCTGTAGAAGGAAAACTCCCGCTCCGTGCGCTGCTCGATCCGCATCTCTGCCCAATGGTAGGGGAGGCTGTAGATGCCGCGCGCAAAGGCCACGGCCAACAGGTTGCTGGCTTCGAGGGACAGAAAGTAGACCCCCGGCATGCCGCTTCGCTTGTCGCGGACATACGTGCGCAGGTTCAGTTCTGGAAAGCTGCGGGTAAACGGGATAGGCGGCATGCCGCGCAGTTTGATACGGTCCATCCAGAATGGAACCACACCCAGCCATGCCGAACCGTGAAATGTGTCGACGTTAAGCCCATCCGGAATGAAGGACGCAATGGCTGAAGCCGGGACGGGCCAGTGGGCGAAGAGGAGATCGTTCCAGCGTTGGGTCAGGACCCAGCGACCGGAAGGCAATGGCCGCGGACTGTGAGACGTTCGTACCAGGTACTCCCGCATAGCCCGGTGCTCCCGTACCGTCTGCTTCCTCGTTTGAAGATTGGCTTCGCGGCCTTAACGTCGCCGACCCTCAATGACGTATTCTGGTCGCGAGCACTCAATCATGTCCAGCGATTCTTTTCGTCCGGATTCTATTCATACCGCCGGCGCCCACAACCAGACCGATGTGTTTGCCGTCCACGGCGCCGACCCTGAGGTGCTGGCCTACGCCATGGCCAAATATTCCCGTTCGGCTCTTTCGATGCGCGAATCTCTCGCCGAGATCAGTGCCCAGCGCGCCGAACAGTTCCTCAA
>DASXGD010000247.1:0-2329 GCA_036489245.1 Occallatibacter sp.
GAAAAAGGTCTCGCCGTCGGTGACCAGGAACTCCATGTCCCGAATCTGGGGCATGTCGATGGTGGGGTGGTAGATCTCGTTCACGATTCCGTGCGAACACGTAAACCAGAGGCGGCTGGATGCGGAGTAGGCGGTGCCTACCGCGTCCTTGACGCTTGAGGTCCAGCGGGGCGGCAGGCCGGGCGTGCCAAAGGCTTCGCCCTGCTGCTCAAGCCAGCGGTAGAGAGGCTGATCACTCATGGTCAAAACTTGCGGTGTTCAATGGGGGTCGGGGGGGCCGCATGCTTCCTAACGATGTTCTGAGCCTCGGGAAAGTTTCGCAGGCGGACAGCGATTGATTCGAAACGTTTCGATTTTCGATTCCGCACACTTGAGCTGACCCGGTGCTTTTCCGCAACAACAGCAATGCACCAAGACACGGTAAACCCTCACGCATTACATTTCAAAACCGGAGGCGCGGCAAGGTTTTTCGCACCCCGCATGCCCCGAACCGCATCCATCCAACTGTAGAGCAGTGCTTCTCCATCCAACCACAGGACCGGGCGTGGCGATGTGAACAGAGTGTTTCATGGCGCGACCCGCAACGGCTTGACCTCACGTGCGGAGCCCTCCGTACACTACAATCCGCAAAAAGGAGATTTCCCCCATGGCTTACGAACTCGCCCCGCTGCCTTACGACTATGCGGCCCTCGAGCCTTTTATCGACGCCGAAACCATGCACCTGCATCACGACAAACATCACCAGACTTATATCAACAACGTGAATGCGGCGCTGGAAAAGCAGGCGAACCTGGCTTCAAAGCCGGTCGACGATCTGCTGCGCGATCTGAATGCGGTGCCTGAGGACATTCGCACTGCGGTGCGCAACAATGCTGGAGGCCACTCTAACCACACCATGTTCTGGAATATCATGGGCCCTGCTAATACCGCGGGCATCGGCGGCGCGCCTTCAGGCCCTATCGCCGACCAGATCAAGGCCGACTTCGGCGATTTCGACGCCTTCAAGAAGCTCTTCAATGAAACCACCGCCAAGCAATTCGGTTCCGGTTGGGGCTGGCTGGTCCTGCAAGGGGGCAAGCTGAAGGTCATCACCACGCCCAACCAGGACTCGCCGCTTTCGCAGGGCCTCTATCCGATTCTTGGCAATGACGTGTGGGAGCACGCCTACTACCTGAAGTACCAGAACCGCCGTCCCGACTACCTCGCGGCCTGGTGGAACGTGGTCAACTGGGCCGAGGTCAACAAGCGATTCGGCGCGGCCAAGGGCTAAAAGCAGCTTCTAGCTTCTAGCCTCCAGCTAAACGCCAGGGGCTAGAAGCTCTGGGCTGTCATTCGCAACTCTTGCCGGAATTTTCCGTCTAAGCAGGCAGTTGTGCTGCATACACGGATGAGCAAGCTTGCCTTTCTTCCCCTGGTGGGGATTTTTGCCTTGATCTCTGCCGCGGTCTCCCCCGCCGCGGCCGAATCAGCGACGCAGCGGATCGGCGCCAAGCCGCATCCCGGCGTCGCTGCAGCAAATCCCGGCGCCCGCGCCGTTCAATCTGCCGCCTTCGCCGTGAGCCAGCTCGGGCATGCCGTCGGCACGGCTGAATTTCGCTTCAGCGCGACGGACGCAGGTGTTGACTCGACATCCACGGTAAAGATTGCCATGGAGGGCCTCGACTACGCGCTCTCGAAGACGGAGGTGCTCGATGAGGCCAACCACATCCAGCACGTCGTCCTCAGCGCCACTGTCAACGGGCAGGCAGTCAATGTTACCGGCAAGCCTGACGGGTCCCAGTTTCTGCTCAACATTTCGGCCAGCGGGCGCAGCTCCACCACGCGGCTGGCGGGTCATAGCAATGCGGTGTTCCTTGCGGACTTCGATCCCGGCGGCCTGCAAATATTGCTGGTCCTTGGGGAGAAGCAGAACAATCGCGATCTGTGGGCGATTCTTCCCAAGCAGGCCGGTAGTGTCGAACCGGTCCAGCTTGCCACTTACGCCGACGAGCAGGGGACGCTCGACGGCAAGCCGATTCCGGTGCATCACGTGATCGCCACGATCGCGGGAGCGGATACCGATCTTTTCTCAGAGTCCGACGGCGAGCTCCTTCAAGCCGAACTTCCGCAGCAGGGATTCTCGCTGACGCGCAACGGATTCGTGCTCACCCCGCCGAAGAGGCCCATCGCGCCAATAAGCGGCTTCTAGCTGCTAGCTTCTAGCTCCCGGCTCCGGGCTGCTGACGAGGGAGTCGAAGATTGCGGTTCCGAGAAGAGTCTCGACCCCGATCCCTCAAAGGGCATTCCCTGCGGCTACAGCGGAGGCCCAGGCCCACTGAAAATTGAATCC
>DASXGD010000323.1:0-2605 GCA_036489245.1 Occallatibacter sp.
GTGGTTTCCTGAGCGTTCAGGCCGTCGCGAGCATTGTCGTAGTGATACGTAATCACGTCCGGAGCGGTGGTCACCGGTGGTGCAGGCGTCTGCACCGTAAGAGACAGGGCAGCGGAATGCGTGAGGCTTCCCGCAGATCCGGTGAAGTTGACTGCCGGCATACCCGCCGCGGCGCCGCTCGCCGCTGTCAGGCTGGTACTCTGCGCCGTTCCTGGAACCAGCGAGAGAGAGGCCGGGCTGGCGGTTACTCCGGAGGGAAGTCCGCTGATGGTCACGGCCACCGTCCCCGCAAAGCCGTTGGAGGGAACGGCGTTCACGCTGACCTGCTGTCCAGGACTACCCGAGGTCAGCGTTACGGCGGCAGGAGACACTGTGAGAGAGAAATCTGGTGGGGGCGCTGAAGGTGTGGAAGGCGAAGCCGAATGCGATCCACCCCCGCAGGAAACAAAGGACAGACAAAGCGCCATGCAGATTGCCGGTGCCGCCCTGGAAACCCCGCCTGCCATATCCCGTTGCGAGCTTGCGGGTATGACTGCCATCTTGTCGACAGCCGACCGCGCATATAGATTCTGATCCAATTCCAATCTCATTGAATGCCCACGGCGAGACCGTTGGAAAAAAGTTTGGATGCCAATCCCTGCAACCGAGGTTGCGGGCGGACTTATCTGATCGGCTTTGGGGAGATAAAGAGCCCAATTTGCGCTGGCGCAATCAGCCCCAAACGATGACACGAGTCAGACAGATTGATGACAACCCTCAACATGCATGAACCTAATCTGCCGGCATGGGTTCCAATTTCAAGCCGCATTCAGGTGCGGCGATTCAAGGTGGGGAGAAATGAAAGTCCTCCAGTCGATGTTCTGTATCGCATCCGTGTTCCTGTCCCTGGCTTCAGCACAAGGACAGGTCCTTGCCACTGAACGTGCCGCCAATGGTCTTCCCGCAGGGCAAACAGCCGGACCCAATACTCCGGGTGGAGGCGTGGTGGTTGGACGCTTCTTCTATGCGACCGACGCCGTGTGGGGCTTGCGCAACTATCAGCCCGCGGACCCGAACAACGGTGATCCTATCAATACTGGAACCCTGGTTTTCAACAGTGCAAACGACGGCCGCAGCATGGGAGGGACGTCGTTGTGCTTCTTCTTCTGCCATGCCGGGCAGGTCGCCTATGACGGAAATCAAACCGTCTACATTACCGCCTACGATCAGCCCAAAGGGCAACCAGGAAGTGTGGATTTGCCCGGCGTGTGGCGCGCGACCATCGATCCGGTCCAGGGTTTCATCTCGCCTTCGGCCCGCCTTGTGCCCAACGCCGGACTGGCAGGAAATCAACCGACAGCCATTGCACTCGGGCCTGACGGAAACCTGTATGTCGGCTTTCTGAAAAACGGCAACGTTGTCCGCATTGTCAATCCTGCCCTCGACCCATCCAGCCCGAGTCAGATTGTGCAGTCGGTGGGCACTTCTCCGAACGGCCGGCCGGTACGGGGGCTCACATTCGTTGGCCCCGATCTCTACGTCGCCTCAACCGGTGGACTTTCCGTGATCAGGAATGCCGTTTCTCCCGCTTGCCTGGGAGGATGCAATGGCGTCCTGATTTCAGACGGATTCAGCGGCATTAGCCATGTGGGCATCGCCAGCGACGGCGTGAATCGCCTGTACATGGCCATCGATGGCCAGGGAGTGTGGCGTTACACCATCGCGAACGGAGCCATGCATCTCATCTCGACCGGCGGCGACGACCCCAACACCGGCCTGCCGCTGGGGTTCGCCTTTGTCGGCGGCAACAGCAACCTCGTGATGCTCGATCGTCTCGGCAACCTCTGGATCGGCGACGATGCGTCCGATGGCCACGCCAATTTCAGCGGTCGCATCTGGTACATTTCCGCCGCCGCTCTCGGCACCATCCTTTAGCTCGCGATCCTGTTGACGGCCGCTACGGTATCGTTCGCAACCGGGGCGGCCGTTTTTTGCCGAAGTCTTTGGCGCAACATGATCCTTTCACAGGCCCGCCGACATTCTCTTATCTTCTCAGGCGCGTCCGCATGGCAAACTGATTCTGTGTCGCCGACCCCTCCCAAGTCTGACCCGCCCGGGATTCCCCCCTCCATCACCACGCTAGCCAGCCGGGAAATCTATCGCAACCCATGGATGCGCCTGCGGGAAGACGAAATTCTTCGCTCCAACGGGCAGCGCGGCATCTACGGCGTGGTCGAAAAGGACGAGGCCGCCATCATTCTTCCCATTGAAGGCGATCGCGTCTGGATCGTGGAGCAGTTTCGCTACACCATTCGGGAGCGTGCTTGGGAGCTGCCCCAGGGCGGCTGGGAGATGGCGGTCGACGATCCGGAGGAACTGGCGCGGGGCGAACTACGCGAGGAACTCGGCCTCGAAGCAGCCACCATGACCTGTCTCGGGTCGACATGGATCGCCTACGGTTTCACCCGCCAGAAGCAGCACGTCTATCTCGCCACTGGACTGAAGCACGTCGAGCGCGAGCCCGATCCGGAAGAGCACGATATGTGCATCCGCTCCGTCCCTGTAAGTGAGTTCGAGCAGATGATGCTCGACGGCGTGGTGCGCGACGGCTGCACGCTGGCGGCCT
>DASXGD010000357.1:0-3499 GCA_036489245.1 Occallatibacter sp.
CACCAGGAGGTGGGAGGGCGCCAGGCAGAATTCAGCGTCGCCGGAAGGCCCGCCAATATGCCTGCGAGGCCTCCAGGTTCTCAGCTATCCGGCCGTGCCTGAACCTGGCCGCGATCGCGCGCGCAATAATCCCCCCATCACGCGGTGGCGGTGCGCGCACTGCCATCCGGTTCGCCAGCTGGCGCTGCGTCAGGCGCGCATGAAATGGCCGCTCGTGCGCCGGGGCAACCTGATTGCCTGCCAGCATCTGGTGTCCTGGCACCTACCGGATCTGGCGCGGCGCTGCCGGCGAGGCGGGCGGCCGTGCCTTACCCAGCCCTACCGGGTTCGCCTTGGGCGGCGCCTTGGCACCGACCGGATTGGCCGCGGCACCCATGGCGCCAGGTACACGGCCAGCGGGCGCCACATGGCGGGGCGCTGGGCGCTTAATTCCCTTGAGCGCACCCCAGGTGGCCATCCCCTGGGGAGGCGCTGTACGCGGCCCTGGAGGGCGGGCAGCGATATCCGAACTGCCGGGCAGCGAGGAGGCCCGGTCGGGCTGCGGCCGTATCTTGCCATGGCCGGAGCCGGGGGCGAGCAGGCCGTGCATCCTCTTGTCGCCGCTGCCGTAGGCGTTAGGATTGTGCTGGGGGTTGCCCTTGGCGTACCGCGGAAGCTTCCCGGGCTGGTCCTCGCCCGTCATCTTGTCCGCCACCGCCTGGCTGATGCCCGTTTTGGCCCTGACCTCCGGGTCGTTCTTCGCTGCGTAAAACAGCCCGCGCTGCTTCTGGCTTGTGAATGGCATGTCCATCTCCCATCACGTTGCGATGCGCAATCCGCTTGATGCCAAGAGCCTCACTATAGCCCAACGCCGCCAACCATTGAACAACTTCATCCGGACTGATGAAACGCCCCTGCAGCGCCACCCCGATCGCATCGACTTCGAGCAAGTCAGCCCGCAGCCGGGTCCGCAAGGTGCGCAACTCGGCGAGCAGATACTCGCGCCACAGTGCCTCGCGGTCAGGCTCTGCCGGCACGCGCGCGCTCCCTGGCATTCTTTTCGGCGAAGAACCGCTTGTTGCGCTCGACGAGCCAATCCCGGACGATCACCGACACGTCGGCCGCCGGCGGCAGGCGCTCGGCCCCGTCCGGCGGCCAGGTTCCAAACCTTTCCCTGTACATGCAGCCGGTCCACCCCGGCCGATAACCGCGGTCGAGGCAGTGGCGCTTCAGTTCCAGGTAGAATTGGCGCTTTTGCTGGCTCGGGGTGAGCCCACACCAGTAATCGATTGCCGCCCGCTCGACGAGGTCCATGCCTCATATTTCATGAGTGATTCGACCAGGCTCGTCAAGCGATCGCCTGTGCATAGCGGGGATCAGTCCCTAGAGAATACAATCAACAGTGGTGATCCTTTTTCCTTACTTGCTTTCTGTCTCGGCTGATATCTTTTCTGTCCCAATCACGGTGCTATTTCCGTCCCAAATCACGGTGCCAGGGCATAGGACGATCAGCCCCGGCACCTTGGCCCGGGCTGTTCCCATGCCCTCGCAATCGTGTCGCGCAGGGCGGCAACCTCGTGGCGTCGGGTTGCCTCGGCACCTACTGTAACGGAGCCACGCCGCCCCGCCGTCCGCCCTCGCGCCTTTCGGACCAGGCTGTGCCTTGGACGAGCCCCACAGTAGGCACCTGTTCGCAAGTGCCCTGCCGTCATGTGAAACCGACGACACTTGCGTGCCACCAGTTCCGTCTTGATTTGAGGGGGGTAATGGGTTATGTCACCCGAACCAAGACTACCGCGATCTATCTTTGGTTTTTGGGCGCCCCCTCCGCACCTGGTGGCGCCCTTACTTTTTGCCCCTGTCACTGATTTGTCAATCAGTCAGCATTGCTGGCCCAACCGGGCACCATCCACACCGACGCCGAGGCATCGACCGGCAGGCTGACCGCGCTCACCCATTGCGCCGTCACGCTGTAGATCACCAGCCATCCACCGACACATTCAATCGCTGTTGTCATTTCCACTGCGCCCCCAATGGCGACACGTGCAGCTTGACCGGCTCGCCGGTGGCGCGGCGCATGGGAAGATAGAACCGGGCGTAGTGCCCCGGGCAGAACGAGCTGCCGGACTGCTTGTCGGCCCCGCAGTAGAGCGCAATGCCGTCGCGCTCGCCCACAATCGCCCGGCAATGATGGTCCTGGGCCTGCAGCAGGGAAACGGGGCGGCTGACGATCGGAAACAGCTCAGCGCTCATTTCTGTGGCTCTGGGCGGTTGCGGATCAGCCGGCCGGGGAACGCCACGCTTGGGGCTCGCGCGCCGCCGCGGCCGCTCAGGATTGCGCGGTCTCGGAACGACCTCGATGCCAAGCCGCCGGGCGCGGCCGATGACGGCGTTGCGCGATAGGCAGAGTTCATTGCCGATCTGCCGGGCCGATAGATCCTGGCCATAGTGCTCTCGCAGATATTCGTCCTGCGCCTCAGTCCATGTCGAAGAGCCTGGGATCGGCGATATAGCCATTGCGCTTCAAGTGGTTCTGAACCAGCAGATACTTGCGCGCCGGGATGCGCTTGTACAGCGCCAGCCAATTGCACACCGCGGTGTAGCTCGAGCCGGTCACCTCGCACAGCGCGTGCTTGCCGCCGACGGTGTCAAACAGTTGCCCGATGGTGCGGACCGCCTTCAGCTTGGGCCCCCCTTCCATTGCCTCACTCGTGATCAGCATCGCCTGTCCTCTATCCTCATCTTTTATGATGAGGGCACTTGCCGTGCCCCTCGTCATACTCTATGAACGCAGCCTCTGCAATCCGGGAGAGCCCCATGTCCGAAGCCGACCCCTACGCCTTCTGGCGCGCCGGGTGCGCCGGTCGCCCGCTGGCGGCGCACGAGGGCGATCCGCAGGTCGGGTTCTACCGGCGCAAGGCACGTCCCGCGCCTCGCTCGGGGGCTGATGATGCCGTGGCCTACTGGCGCGAGGCCGGCGAAATGCGCTGCCTGCTGAACGGCAAAATGGTCAGTGAGGAAATGGCTCTCACCTTGTGGACCTACGTCTGCAACCGCCCGGTCAGCCACAAGGACTACCTCTACCGGCTCGAACACGGCCATTGGTCCAACGAAAATATTGCCGTACTCGGCCACAACCGGCCGCCGGACGACCAGACGATCGAGGCCCTGACCTCGGTGCTCGACGCGCTCGGCGCCGAGGCCCGGCAAATTCTCGCAGCCGGTCCCTGCAAGTCGCAGGACGAGGCCGACCACGCCAGCGATCTCGCCAATGAGTTGATGGGGGTCGAAAAGCGGGCAACCGAGCTCCACAAGACGGCCAAGGCGCCCTCCCTCGCCGAGGGCAAGCGCATCGACAAGATCTGGTTTCCCTTGCGTGACGACGCCGCCGCCCTGAAGGAGCGCATCCGCCTGCGCTGCATCACCCCGTACCTGTCCCTCAAGCGCAGACAGGCCGAGGAAGCCGCCAGGATGGCCGCAGAGGCAGGCGAGGAGGCACCAGAGGTACGAGTAGCCGCCG
>DASXGD010000360.1:0-3823 GCA_036489245.1 Occallatibacter sp.
TTTGCAAACTCCGGAATGTACTTGGCGATCGGATCCGAGGGCAGCCACTTGCCCTGCTCATACAGCATCATCATCGCCACGCCGGTCACCGGCTTGGTCATCGAATAGTCGCGGAAGATGGTGTCCTTGGTCATGGCCGCGCCCGAAGCCATGTCCCGCTGGCCATAGGTCCGGTAGTCCACAACCTTGCCGTGGCGCGCCAGGATGGTCACGATGCCCGCGAGCTCTTTCTTGTCCACGGTCTGCTGCATCAGCGCGTGCAGTCGCTCCAACCTCTCCGAAGAGAAGCCGACCGTCTCCGGTTTGACCACCGTCATGTCGAGCGTGTGGCGTGCCGCTGGCTGCAGTTGCGCCTGCTGCGCTACGGATGCGAACGGAAACGCTGTGAGCGCAACCAGTGCAAAGGCATGGCTCAAGAGTGCAGATCGATTGTCTGTCATGATTCTTCCCCGGGCGAAATCACAAACGCGCGCAGGCTTCACGGCGTTGAGAAAGATTGAAATTGCTGCGCACCATTTATAACAGGAGAGGCCGGGGACGCCGTATCCGAAAGCGGCCCGGATGCAAAGGGGGACAGCCCAATGGCTGTCCCCTCTTTGCACAAGAAATACGATTCGGATTTCTGAGGCCGCTATCCCATGTACTGCACGTGCACATAGGTGCCAAGGCGGACGTTGTAAGCCAGGTACCAGCCAGGATGGTCCGGATCGTCATAGATGATCACGTCGTCGGAATCCCATAGCCAGCCGTCAGCATATCCCAGTTCCCAGGGCGCAACGCTCCAATACCAGCCGTTGAACCAGAAGCGGCCTGGACCTCCGCCGCCCAGCCTCCAGCGATGGCTCGGACCATATCCGCCTTCAAAATGGCCGTGTTCATACGGGTGATCCAGGTGGTAATGCGCATCGCCATGTCCCGCATCATGCCCCACCCACACTTTCCCGTTGTCGACGTGCGGCGAATTGGGGTGCCCCGGCTTGTCACTGTAATTCCGGTTCTGCTCAGGTGGGTGCGGATTGCCGTGATACTCCCCCGGGCCATGCTGAGGCGGGGGTCCGTGCTCAGGGGCTGGTGGTTTGCCTCCTTCGTGCTCATGTTGCTGCGCAAACACAGGCCCTGCCGCAACCAGCAAGGCTGACAACGCAAGATTGATCCATTTCATCGTCTTCCTCCTGCACCCCTCGACCGCGCTGCGTCGACTCCGGGGGTGCAACCCATGTTCTTCACTCATTGGATGCAACCCCGGAAAGAGACGCAAGTTGCGACATGGGAAAATGCGCAAGCCCCTGGCAGGCCTGGATGAATATTTTCTGAGCCATAGGCCCGTGACTGCGACAACGCGCAGTCCGGCTCGCGGATCTGAACCCGGCTCGAATGCGGGCCTCAAATTCTCTTCTACGCGTTGACCACTGCCGGCGATCTGCGCCAGGCATACAGTGGAAACTGGTTGGCCAGTTCCGCCACTTGCCCGCGAATCGATTCCAGCAGCCCGTCGTCGTGGCGATGTTCCAGAGCCTTTGCGATCCACACCGCGATCTGGCGCATCTCCGGCTCTTTCATGCCCCGCGTGGTCAGCGCCGGCGTGCCAATGCGGATCCCGCTTGGCTTCAGCGGCGGATTGGTGTCGTACGGAATCGCATTCTTGTTAACCGTGATGCCGGCCTTGCCCAGCGCCAGTTCCGCTTCGGAGCCGAGAATGCCCTTTTCAAAAACATCCACCAGCATGAGGTGATTGTCGGTTCCGCGGGACACGATCCGGAACCCCGCTTCCTGGAGTGCCAGGGCGAGAGCTTGCGCGTTGGCCACAACCTGCGCTGCATAGGTACGGAATTCCGGTCGCAACACTTCGCCGAACGCCACCGCCTTGGCCGCGATGATATGCACCAGCGGGCCGCCCTGCTGCCCCGGAAACACCGCCTTGTCCACCGCCGCAGCGAGGTCCTTCCCGCACAGGATCAGGCCTGCGCGCGGTCCACGCAGCGTCTTGTGCGTAGTCGACGTCGTGATCTGTGCGTGCGGCACCGGCGAGGGATGCACGCCGCCGGCGACAAGCCCGGCGATGTGCGCCATGTCGAAGATGTACACTGCGCCAACCTTGTCCGCGATCTGCCGCATGCGCGCAAAATCCCACAGCCTCGGATATGCGCTGCCGCCGCCAATGATGGCCTTGGGCTTTTCCCGTTTGGCGATCGATTCCAGTTCGTCGTAATCAATGAGTTCGGTATCGCGCCTCACCGCGTAGAACGTGGGCCGGTACAGCTTGCCGCTGAAGCTCAGCTTATGGCCATGGGTCAGATGGCCGCCGTGCGCCAGGTCCAAGCCCAGGATCGTGTCGCCGGCCTGCAGCACCGCCGCATAGGCCGACGCATTGGCCTGGGAGCCGGAGTGCGGCTGCACGTTGGCATGTTCTGAGCCAAAGATCTGTTTCGCGCGGTCCCGCGCCAGGTTCTCCACGACGTCGGCGAACTCGCAACCCCCGTAGTAGCGGCGGCCGGGGTAGCCCTCGGCGTATTTATTGGTGAAGACCGACCCCGCAGCCTCCAGCACAGCCTCGGACACAAAGTTTTCACTGGCGATCATCTCCAGCCCTTCATGCTGGCGCAGAGTCTCGTGATCGACGGCGGCGGCTACTTCCGGGTCGCCCTGGGCAAGGGCGTACGACATGCGGTCATCCATACCAGAATTCTATGGCATTCCCCGAGTGTTGCTCCAGATGACCTGGCAGATACCGATGACCAGCACGATCGCGCCATAGAGCGCCCAATGCTGGTCGCCCTGCATGAAGCTGCGGCTGAGGGCGCCCCAGGCTAGATTCAGCCCCTGCAGGATCCAGATACCGCCCATCACTACAAGCAGAATGCCGATCAGGCTGCTGATGATCCGCATGGTCAGGTTGAACGCTCGACGCATCCCGTAGCCTCCGGTGATCTCTCAGCCCATACTAGACCCGAGCGTTCACCGATTGATGGTCTGTTCGGCAGCCGCCACCACGTGTCCGCTCTTGTGATCCACCGCAAAGACCACCAGCCTCACTGGCCCGGAAGCATCCTTGCCGTGGGCGAGCGGCCCACCCGAGAGGCGAAGCGGGCGTCCATCTGCGGAGCTGGAACCGAAGTCCTTCATGACCCGCACCACGGCGACATGGTGCAACGTGCGGCCGGCATTCTCGCCGTGCGCGACTTGCGAAGTGGTGGCGTCGGCCGCGAGGACCGCAACCAGCCTGGCCTTTGCATCCGTCGCCCCCTTCACGCTGAAGACGGCGGTCCCGTTTTCCCAGTGGGGGTCGGCGATCGTCAGCGGTTCCTTGGCCGTCTTGGCTGCGGCCTCCACGGCGTTCTCCAGCGCCGGTCCGTTGTTCCCGACCATCTGGGCCGTACCATCGACCACCGCTTGCGGGGTGTAAATCGAGTCGATGTGAAACCGTTCGCCATACTCCTTCTGCCGGTCATCGATATCCGTCATCGAGAAGGGATCGGTCCATCCCTGGCGGTTCCAGTACGTGACGTGCTCGCTCAATACGATCGCCTGGGCGCCGGGCACAAATTGCTTCGTATCCAGTTCTTCGAGCAGCTTGTCCGCGGGCGGGCAATCGGAGCAGCCTTCGGAGGTGAAAAGCTCTACCAGCACCGGAACGCGCGGGCCGTCCGGCACCGACTGGGCTGATGCCGAAACTGCGCATGATCCGGCAGCCAGAAGCCCCCAAATCGCCAATAACACGCACCGCCTCGGTTGTAGTCTGGAGTAAGCCATACAGATATGAGATGAAGACTCGACGGCGCGGGTTACAGGGATTCGCAGCGAACTGATTTCACCGGTTGTCCTC